>CAZOTX010000185.1:0-3904 GCA_964582835.1 uncultured Pseudomonadota bacterium
AACCCAATATTAGAAAGGCAACCATCGCCAAATGTTCAAATCTCTCCATACATTTCTATTGTTCTATTGTTCAATCTAAATTTAATTTAAAAAATGTGATTTGATAAACATATGTATATTACGGTTATCATAATTTGATAGATGTTGGAATAATTATAGTATAATAGCTGGTTTTTCTACTTCTGGAAAAAATTCAAAAGCATACATTTAGCATTCCTTGCCTCTACACATAGGAAACAAACGGATAGTTTTAAACTGGAATATAATAATGATTCATGCTTTTAATAGGATGTATTTAGATGACTATAAGGGGTATTTTGTAATAGGTTATAATAGTCGTGTGGTGGTAGGTGCATCAGTCATGTATGATCATATCATTGAAAAAAATTATTTGTTGCAGAAAATACCAACTAAAATTCATCTATGGATTAATTAACAAATAATCAATTTTCTTTCTTAATTATTATGGGATGTTATTTAGGAAGAAAGATTAATTTTTCTTTAAGCTACTTGAATTTTAAAAGTGACGACGGAAAGTGAGGCATAACCATTACAACAATCTCAGGTTTTGTCAAATAAAAAATTCGAATATTTCTACCAAATTTTATGTTTGCTTATCATAGATAAAACTTCGCTGCTTTCTATGTCGACCCCGGCTTCCTTCCTCATATTTATCACTTCTTTGTCATTGAGGAAATCAGTAACTAAATCAGAATTGTTCGCCTCGCCCATATCCCATACTCTTGTTTCTTCGTCATTGGTACATGCAAACATCATTTTATATTCATATTTATCCATATACGGCTTTAATTCTTCAACTAGATTTAACCATCGATCAAAACCTTTATTTATTTTAAAAGTTGTTAGGAATTTCATTTTTGTCTCCTAAAAGGGAATGTTTAACTGCTAAAAAATAAATGCCCACAAATAATAATTTATACAAACAAAAAAACCAACAAAATTATTAAAAGTAAAATAATTCGATGGAACACCAAGCAAAAAAATATATGGCTGTTAAAAATAATCGATAAAATAAATTACTCTGACCCTTTTAAATAATGAGCTTTTTCAAGAAACTTTTTTCTTTCTATTGAAAGATTTAAAATCAATATGATAATATATATATTAAATCAAATAATTTTTAACCACTGCCAGCCAAAATCTTTAATCTTTTAATTTTAGGTGTCAGCAACTACCCAAGCATCTTCGGGAAATTTTCTTTCACTATGATTCCCTTGAAAAATCTCAGCCAGAATTTCTGCTGAATCAATCAATCTTGGACCTGGACGATTGAAATATTGATTCCCATCAACAACAAACACTTTTTTATCTTTCACTGCCTTAAGATTTTTCCATCCTGTTTTTCTTTGAAGCAAATTTATTTCATCAAGGGTTCTTTTTATACTAAAACCACATGGCATCATGATTATAAAGTCTGGATTCGATTTAAGTATATCATCCCATGAAAATGAATGAGAATGACTTCCAATCTCGCTAAGAAGGTTTATGCCTCCAGCGATACTGACTAGTTCTGGAACCCAATTGGCTGCAACCATTATTGGATCTATCCATTCTATGCATAAAACAGTTGGTTTAAGCTTAATTCCTTTTTGGTTATTTTTTAGTATTTCCAAACGGTTCAAAATCTCTGAATTTATCACTGATGCGGATTCAGGGGCATCCAAAGCCTTTGCAACTTTATTAAAATCAAGCCAAACATCATTTAAAGTATTTGGCTCAAGAGATAAAATTTTTGTTTGGTTTTCCGTCCATTTAGAAACAATCTCTTGTACATCATTCAGACTGACTGCGCAGGCCTCACATTGTGCTTGTGTGACAATAAGATCTGGTGATAGATTTTTCAACAATGGGACATTTATGTCATAAACTGATAATCCTTTTTTCAATAAAAACTGTACTTTGTCATCAATTTCAAGGCTGGAACCCTTTGGTGAAAATCTGGGTTTTGTTAAAACAGGAAGTCCAACAATTGAATTTGGATAGTCACATTCATGCGAAACACCTATTAGATAATCACTAAAACCAAGTTTACAAATGATCTCTGTACTACTCGGAAGCAATGAAACTACTTTTAAACTCATTTTTATTACTAGTATTGTAGATGGTTGGCACCATTTTTACTGATTCCATTGAAAAAATATATTTAGCTAAGAATAAACCAAAATTAATTCTAACTAATGATGTTTTTAGGTAAGTTGATTTTCAACATTCCATACATGAGTGAGTGTGTGTAGTGATTTTTCCTTTGGAATATAATAATATATGTATAACTTAACAGGTTATTAATAATTTTTCTAAAAATTAATTAAAGGATTTATGGTTGTTAATACAAGCTGGTTGGGGAAAAGAACTTTTTTGTCAAAATGTCCATCAGGATTTGAGGTTAAAATGGATGCGACTGAAAATTATGGTGGCGATGGACAAGGCTTAACACCAATGGAATTAATTTTAGTTGGTGTTGCTGGCTGTATAGGTATTGATGTAACAATGCTACTTGGAAAGAATCTTGAAAATATCAGTAAAATAGATATTCAAACTGAAGGTTTTAGGCGCGAAGAAATGCCTACATCTTTTGTTAAGATAATAACCACATTTGTAGTAGAAGGGAAAATCGATGCTCAACGTTTTTGGAAAGCGATTAGATTGGGGCATAAAAAATATTGCGCTGTTTCTGATTCTTTAAAATCGGAAATGATATATAATTTAAAATTAAACGGTGAGGAAATTCCTGAAAATGCTTTATAGTTTTTTCTTGCCTACATTAAATTATTTGGCATATATAATACGATTGACGGGAAAATTGTAACAATTAATATTCCAAATAAAAGTAAAATCCAATAAGGACTTGTAGCAATAGCAGTTTCACCTAGCCCTACTTTATTATCTGTAACAGCTACCAAAACTGATAAATTCAAACCAACTGGAGGAGTTATTTGTCCAATTTCAATCATTATTGTAATAATTATACCTAACCATACTGGGTCAAACCCTAAGTTTGTCATTAAGGGGAATACAATTGGAAGAGTCATTACCATTAAGGATAATCCATCAAAAAGACATCCTAAAATCAGATAAATCAATACAATCAGAGTAAGTACGTAATACTTACTCATGCCCATGTTTTGGATTGCTTCAATAAGCTCTTGGGGAATTCCTAAAATACTTATTGATTGAGCTAGAATGACTGCACCTACGACAACAAAACCAATTGAACCATACGTAATTGCTGAATTATAAAAACATTTAAATACTTTTTCTTTAGAAAGGTCACCCCAAAAAAGACCTAATAATAAGGAACTGATTACACCTACTCCAGCTGCCTCGGTTGGAGTTGCGATTCCTAAAACTATTGATCCCATTACAGTGAAAATTAGGAATGCTATAGGCCATATTTTTAATAAATCAAAAATACTTGAACTTAATTTATCTTCATTGTGGTTATCTGAATTCCATAATTTTGGATTATTTAGGCAACGAAAAAAAATATATAGCATAAAAAGAATTGCCATTAAAATTCCAGGTAGAATTCCACCCAAAAAAAGTTTTCCAATAGATGTCTCAGTCAGAGCTCCATATATCAAAAGCGATAAACTGGGTGGAATTAACAAACCCAAAGTGCCTCCCCCAGCAAGACTTCCTACTACCATTGGTTCATTATAATTTCTTTTCGACATTTCTGGATAGGCAACCGACCCTACTGCTGCTGCAGTGGAAAGAGATGATCCACTAATTGCACCAAAAACAGTACATACTGCAATATTGGTGTGGAGCAAACCACCAGGGATTTTCCGAAAAACACCTGACAAAGAACTATAAATTTTTTGACTTACTCCAGATTCTAATAAAATTTCTCCCATTATAATAAATAACGGTATTGCACTAA
>CAZOTX010000186.1:0-3881 GCA_964582835.1 uncultured Pseudomonadota bacterium
TGTTTCCTGTGTTTCCAGCCACATTTCCGTTGCATCAATAAAATAACCAACTTTAGCCATCGTTCCTACATTTTTCCAAATATAATCACAAGCTTCGGCAGATGCAGTCTCAGGATCCATTTGTTTCTGAAAAATCACCATTACATCTCTGGCGATCTGTCCAGAAAAATTTTCTGGAACATCTTCATCCACTTTTTCTTCTGTTTCTTCTTCAGCCATGATCATTTGAATTTAGTTTTAAAGTATTTTTTAATCAACAGTTCGCCAGTCCTCGCGCTTAACAATTTCTTCCTTCAAAATAGTTAAAAACGTATCAAACGCCAAGGTCTTTCTATCTTTGCTTCCGTAGCGTTGCCAGGTTACTGTTTGTCCTGCTTGCTCCTTTTCTCCAACAATCAAAATATTCGGAATTTTAGCAACAGCAGCAGATCTGATTTTTTTACTGAATGAATCGTGAGAATCATCCAGTTCGGTACGCACAAACGAACCATACAAACGCTCATTCAAACTGCCAGCGTAATCAATGAAGGTCAGAGCCACAGGGATCACCCGCACTTGTAAAGGAGCAAGCCAAGTTGGAAACGCTCCCCCATAATGTTCAATCAAAAAAGCAACAAATCTTTCATGCGTACCAAGCGGGGCACGATGGATAATTATAGGTGTGTGTTCCTTATTATCTCTTGCCGTGTAAGTCAAACCAAACCGCTTAGCCATTACCAAATCAAGTTGATTGGTTGAAGCAGTCTCTTCTCTCCCCACCACATTGGTTACTTGAAAATCAATTTTTGGCCCGTAAAATGCCGCCTCCCCTCTAACTTCTTCATAGGGAACACCAACTTCCTCCATGGCTTCCGAAATTAGGCTTTCAGCTTTTTCCCATAATTTTGGTTCATCAACAAATTTTTCAGTATCTTTTTCTGCTAAGGAAAGCCGCATCCAGAAATTTTTTAATCCAAATAGTTTGTAGTATTGAGTATGGAGATTCAAAACGTTGATAAACTCCGATTTTGCTTGTTCAGTAGAACAGTATATATGGGCATCATTTATTGTCATACCACGAACCCTCAATAATCCGGCCAGTTCACCAGATTGCTCGTATCTGTAACATGTACCGTATTCTGCCAAACGAAGGGGTAAATCTCTATAACTTCTGTGTTCTTCTTTATAGATCATATGATGATGTGGACAGTTCATTGGTTTGAGGAAAAATTTCTCACCATTCATTTCCATTGGAGGAAACATACTGTCTTCATAAAACGGCAAATGCCCGGATGTATGGAATAATTCTTCTCTCGTAATATGTGGTGTGGAAACTCGTTTATATCCACCAACGAATTCTTTTTCCTTAGCCAGTTTTTCCAATTCTTCACGAATCACTGTCCCATTTGGTAACCACAATGGTAAACCTTTGCCAACCTCTTCATTGATGGCAAAATAATTTAGTTTGCTATTTAATTTCCTGTGATCCCGATCCATAGCCATGCGGCGCTTTTCTTTAAATTCCTTAAGTTCATCTCCAGACTCAAAAGCTAGTCCATAAACCCTTTGCATCATGTTGTTTTTCTCTGAACCTTTCCAATAAGCCCCCGCCAATGAGTCTAAAGAAAAACAATTCTTTGGAATATCGCACGTAGAGTCTACATGAGGTCCTTCACACAAATCCCAAAAAGGCCCATTACGAAAAAGACTGAGAGTCTCATTTTTTGAAGATAGATCTTCTACATGTTCAATCTTGTAACCCTGATTATCTTTTTTTAAACGCTTTACCATATCAGCATGATCCAACTCTTCGCGTTCAAAAACCTGTCCTTTTTTGATAATTTGGCGCATTCTCTTTTCCAGTATCGGCAAGTCTTCGGGGCTCAATGGTTCTTTCAAATCAAAATCATAATAAAAACCTGTATCAATCGGAGGGCCAAACCCCAGTTTTGCTTGTGGACGAATTTCCAGTACTGCTTGAGCTAAGACATGTGCAAGAGAGTGTCTTATTTTATAAAGATCAGAATTTATATCTAATTTTTTCATTAATTGTTTAAGTTGGTTAAATGGTGAATTGAAAATAAATTAATGTTAGGCCGGATGCTGGGTTTCTGCAGCATCGGTCCAAGAAATGGTTGGAACAATTTTTTGTTGGTCTTTCACAAAATTTGGATGTGCTTCCAAAGCCAACTCCAAAGATTCTTCTACATTCTTAACTGCTTTAATTTTCAAACCGTTTTTTATTTCAGGTGGAATTTCTACTAAATCTTTTTCATTTTCTTCCGGAATAATGACTGTTTCAATGAGTCCCCGTTTGGCAGCAATAAGTTTTTCTTTCAAACCTCCAATTTCTGTAACATGACCGCGTAATGTAATTTCGCCAGTCATCGCCACATCAAAGCGTACAGATATTTTGGTAAAGCTACTAATTATGGCCATCATCATGGGAAGTCCTGCCGAAGGCCCATCCTTAGGAGTAGCTCCTTCTGGAAGATGAACATGCAAATCTGTTTTTGCAAAAATTTCTGGATTAATACCCAAATATTCAGCATTACTACGAACATAAGAAAAAGCGGCTTTGGCAGATTCCTGCATAACATCTCCTAACTTACCTGTCAAAACTACTTTCCCTGAACCGGACATTAGACCAACTTCAATGATAAGCAATTCTCCCCCCATTGAAGTAACCCCAAGCCCCATAGACACACCGACTTCATTTTTTTCTTCTCGTTGATCGTGTTGGAATTGTGGCACACCTAGCAATTCATGCACTAATTTTCGTGTAACAATAGTAGTTTTATCTTCTTTGCAGCGTACCAAGCGAGTAACAATTTTTCTACAAACTTTTCCTATTTCCCGCTCCAAATTCCGTACACCTGCTTCCCTAGTATAACATTGGGTAATTTCCTCAATTGCAGCTTTTCTGAAGCGCAATTGTTTTTCATTTAAACCATGAAATTTTCGCTGACGGGGAGTCAGAAATTGAGTGGCAATATGCTGTTTTTCCAATTCCGTGTATCCTGATAAATGGATTACCTCCATCCTATCCAGTAATGGCCCGGAAATATTTTTAACACTATTTGCCGTACATATAAATAGGACATCTGCCAAAGTGTACTCAACATCCAAATAATGATCAATAAAGGTACTGTTTTGTTCGGGATCTAAAACCTCTAGCATTGCTGCAGAGGGATCGCTGATGTTACTTTGATACAACTTATCAATTTCGTCAATCAGTAAAACAGGATTATTGCTTTTGGCTTTTTTAATGGACTGAATTATTTTTCCCGGCATTGCACCAATATAAGTCCGGCGATGACCTCGTATTTCAGCTTCATCTCTAACGCCTCCCAGGCTAATGCGTACAAAGTTACGTCCTAACGCACGAGCTACAGATTTCGCTAGGGATGTCTTTCCTACTCCCGGAGGCCCAGTCAGACAAAGAATGGGGCCTTTTAATTTCCCCTTTAGTGAAGCCACAGCCAAATATTCAACTATTCTTTCTTTAACTTTTTCCAGTCCATAATGATCCTCATTAAGAATCTTCTCGGCCTTCTCAAGATCTAAATTATCTTCAGTTCGGACCTGCCAAGGCATAGAGACCAACCAATCTAAATAATTACGGACAACATTAGCTTCAGAAGACATTGGAGACATCATCCTCAATTTTTTCAACTCTTTCTTCGCTTCACTTTCTACTTCCTCCGGCATTCTTGCTTCAATTATCTGTTTGTCCAGCACATCCATTTCAGCCTTAGGATCATCCAACTGTCCTAGTTCTTTTTGGATATTACGTAGCTGATCTTGAAGAAAATCTTCTTTCTTATTATCACTTATCTGACCTATTACCTCTTTCTTCAACTTATCTTCAAGCTGTACGATTTTCATTTCATCTTTCAAAA
>CAZOTX010000187.1:0-3828 GCA_964582835.1 uncultured Pseudomonadota bacterium
AAGTATATTTCATATCATTTTTTTTGAAACATCGTTATTTTGATTTTGGGAAAATCATTGACGAACAAGAAGATGAAGTATAATCTTTTAATTGCAATTATATAATTTGTAATCATTTGGGGATCTGAAAAGAAACTATATTTAATTAGATAAGTAGGAAATTTGTCTGATTGTTTTCAGAAAGAACAAAATTAACTTTTGATTTTATTTCATGTCAAAATAGAATTAGATTTTTTTTACTTTATTGATTCCACCATGACTGCTACTATACGCCATCAAGATATGGCTAATGCGCTTCGTTTTTTAACGATTGATGCTGTTCAAAAAGCAAATTCAGGGCATCCTGGAATGCCAATGGGCATGGCCGATGTGGCAACTGTGCTATTCACTCGATTTTTAAATTTTTACGCAAATGAGCCAGATTGGCCGGATCGGGACCGTTTTGTCTTGTCTGCAGGACATGGTTCTATGCTTCTATACTCATTGCTTCACTTAACGGGGTATGAAGATTTCACGCTAGAGGAACTAAAAAATTTTCGACAACTTGGTTCTAAAACAGCTGGACATCCAGAATATGGTCACGGGAAAGGTATTGAAACTACCACCGGCCCTTTGGGACAGGGTATTGCGAATGCGGTTGGAATGGCCCTTGCTGAAAAAATGCTTTCTGAAAAATTTGGAAGAGAGATTGTGGACCACAAAACATATGTGATTGCTGGAGACGGTTGTTTGATGGAAGGAATAAGTCACGAGGCTGCCTCCTTTGCAGGACAATTGCGCCTTGGTAAATTATTAGTTCTATTTGATGATAATGGAATTTCTATTGACGGCTCAACTGACATTACAGTAAATGATGATCAACTGATGCGATTTGGAGCTTGCGGCTGGGATGTTTCATTCTGTGACGGACATGACCCAGATGCAATTGCAGCGGCCATCAATGGAGCTCATGAAACTATAGATAAACCATCTCTGATTGCCTGCAAAACGCAGATTGGTTTTGGATCACCAAACAAAGCTGGAACCGCAGCTACTCATGGAGCACCTCTTGGCGATGAAGAAATTGCTTCAACACGTAAATCACTGAACTGGCCTTATTCTGCTTTTGTTATTCCTGAAACAATCAGGAGTGCGTGGAGTAGGGTAGGATCAATGAAATTAACAAAAATGGAAGCTTGGCGCAAACGTTTGGATGATTCAGGACAAAAGGAAGAATTTGAACGAAGAATTTCTGGAAAACTTCCAAAAAACTGGGATGCCTCTTTAAAAGATTTCAAGCTTAAACATTCTACAGAAAAAACAAAGGTAGCCACCCGGAAAGCAAGTCAAGAAACACTGAATGTTTTGACAGAAGTAATTCCCGAATTAGCTGGTGGCTCTGCAGACTTGACAGGATCAAATTTGACAAAGGCCAAATCACAAAAAACAATTACTCCAGATGACTTTTCTGGGAACTATATACATTATGGTGTTCGAGAACACGGAATGGCTGCCGCCATGAATGGAATGGTTCTACATGGTGGATTCATTCCATATGGCGGCACATTTCTAATTTTTACAGATTATTGTCGACCTTCAATCCGTTTATCTGCATTGATGCAACAGCGTGTGATTTACGTGATGACACATGATTCCATAGGTTTGGGTGAAGACGGACCAACCCACCAGCCGGTTGAGCACCTTGCCAGCTTACGAGCAATTCCAAATTTAAATGTGTACCGACCATGTGATATTATAGAGACTGCCGAATGCTGGGCTTTAGCACTGACAACATCTTCTACACCTTCTGTAATTTCCCTCTCCCGCCAGGGTCTACAATGTATGCGAACCAGCCACACTAATGAGAATTTAAGTTCAAAAGGGGGATACGTTCTTACCCAATCAGAACGAACAAGGGATGTCACATTGATTGCCTCTGGTTCTGAGGTTTCCCTTGCAATGGAAGCGAGCGTGCAATTGGATTTAGAGGGAATTTCAGCAGTGGTGGTCTCAATGCCTTGTTTGGATTTGTTTGAATGCCAGGACAAAAATTATCAAAATCAGGTTGTTCCTTCTGGGATTCCAGTAGTTGTTGTGGAAGCGGGCGTTGATCAAAGTTGGGGTTGTTTTCTTGGGAAAGATGGAGAATTTGTAGGAATGAGAGGTTTCGGTGCGTCTGCACCAGCAAACGACCTTTTTGAACATTTCGGTATTACTACAAAGAATGTGGTCGAGACAGTCAAAAGAATCAAAAATAATTAACTAAAGTAAAAAATTTAAGAACACCAAAAATATCCCTTACTTTTCTAGACGGAATTGGAGGCTTTTTTTAATCCTAATTGCTAAGAAAAAATTATGGCTTTAATATCTTTAAGACAATTACTTGATCATGCAGCAGAAAGCAGCTACGGAGTCCCAGCTTTCAACGTTAATAATATGGAGCAAATTCAGGCAATCATGCAAGCTGCGAAAGCTACCGACTCCCCTGTAATTTTGCAGGCCAGTAAGGGGGCAAGATCATATGCAGGTGATATTTTTCTGCGAAATCTTTTTAATGCAGCAGTTGAAATGTATCCAGAAATTCCTATATGTATTCACCAAGATCATGGAAATAACCTTGATACTTGCCTCTCTGCAATCGCTAACAATTTCACCAGTGTGATGATGGACGGTTCCCTTGAAGATGATGCCAAAACCCCTGCTTCTTATGAATATAATGTTGATATCACTTTAAAAGTTTCAGAAGTGGCGCATAAAATTGGTGTATCGGTTGAGGGAGAGCTTGGTTGTCTCGGATCCCTTGAGACTGGTGAAGGAGAAAAAGAAGATGGACATGGTTTTGAAGGTAAATTATCTCACGATCAGTTGCTGACTGACCCTGAGCAGGCTACTGATTTTGTTAAAAAAACACAGGTTGACGCATTGGCTGTAGCGATAGGTACTTCTCACGGTGCATACAAATTTAACAGAAAACCGGATGGGGAAATACTTGCTATAAATGTTGTAAAGGCCATAAACAAAAAATTGCCTAGTCTTCACATGGTCATGCACGGGTCAAGTTCAGTGCCACAAGAGCTACAGGACATTATCAATTCAAATGGCGGAAACATGCCTCAAACTTGGGGGACCCCTGTCAATGAAATTGTTGAAGGGATCAAACATGGTGTACGGAAAGTTAATATTGATACTGACTGCCGTATGGCGATTTCAGGGCAAGTCAGAAAAATTTTGCTGGAAAAGAAGGCTGAGTTTGATCCACGGAAATTCACAAAACCAGCTACCGAAGCAATGCAAAAATTGTGTGAATCTCGTTATGAATCTTTCGGAACGGCGGGTAATGCCTCTAAATTAAAACCTCTTCCACTAACAGAAATGGCAAGGCGTTATAATGTTGGCGAGTTAGATCAAAAAGTTCAGTGAATTTTGAAAAAAAGATGGGATTGCTTTGCTCATTTTTTTAAAGCATAATAAATAATTGATAAGGGAGTATTTTTATTTTCTTAACAAACCCCCAAAAAGTGTTTTTGCAAAATTTCAGAACGTGAAGGACTTTTTAGTCAATTTGTGACTAATTCCATGTACATTTCACACTCCTTGGAATTGATTACGTGCTGTTTTTTAATTATACAAATGTCAAAAAAGACTCCCTGAATAAAGATTAAATTTCAGACGGTTTAAAAATTTTTCAACTTTGTCATATAATAGAGGTTACTGATGAAAAACATTTCTAAATATTTCTAGGCATAATTAATCTGTCTTTACGCGTTTTTTTAGATTTATTTCAAAATAGAATTTCAAATGAAACATATTAAAATATCTCCATCCATTCTTTCCGCAGATTTTTCTCGT
>CAZOTX010000188.1:0-3825 GCA_964582835.1 uncultured Pseudomonadota bacterium
ATGATGTTCAGTGGAGTGCTCCATTTTATTGGTCTGCGTTTGTGATGGTTGGACGAAATACTTAAAAACATGCAGCAACTTGTCATTCATGGTGGGGCTGGAAGTCTGGAAGGGTTCAGGACTGAAGCTCAGAAGATGCATGATTCCCTTTGTAAGATTTGGCAAGAAACATTTGAAGTACTTCAAATAGGTTCTGCAGAGGTTGCCGTTCGGCATGCAGTACGGATGTTGGAAGATGATCCTATATATAATGCGGGAACTGGATCTAAGCTCCAAGCAGATGGGCAGATACGTATGAGCGCAGCCTTGATGGACGGAGCAAATAATCGGTTTTCTGGAGTTATCAATGTTCAAAACATCCAGAATCCAATTGAAGCAGCAGCATTGCTTTCTGGAGAAAAACATTCTATTTTAAGTTCAGCTCAAGCTACTGAATTCTGCCGAGAGAAAGGTATGCCCGAATATAATACGGAAACTTCTTTTCGTTTGATGGAATACAAAAGGAATTGTACTGGATTGCACGGAACAGTAGGAGCAGTGGCACTTGACAAAAATGGACATATTTTTGCCGGGACATCAACGGGGGGAATTGGTTGTGAAGTTCCTGGGCGTGTCAGCGACAGTCCAACTGTAGCCGGAACATATGCATCTTCAAAAGCAGGGGTTTCCTGTACAGGAATTGGTGAACAAATCACCCAACAAGCGGCTGCTGCAAAGGTAGTAACCAGGGTAGAGGATGGAATGTCGCTTAATGATGCAGTTTTTAGAACATTGCGTGAAAGTGACGAATTCAATTATTTGTATGGTCTGATCAGCCTAGATTCTGAGGGTCATGTAGAAATAGGAAAAACAGTTTCGTTGAGCGATGTTTTCTATGCACTTCACGATGGGGAAGGAATTAGAACATTTTATGCATAATTAATTATTAGAAGTTTTGTTGTCTGTTGTGAATTTGTTACGTTCATTATCAAGCCATTCTCCGAGAAAAAGTTGTTGAGCATCTGGCATCTGATAACGCTGTTCAAGGATAAAATTGTCTAAAAAAGGGCCTGTTTGTAGAATGAATTGATTCCGCCACATTTCAGCTTGGGACAATTTTGCATCAAAATGCAGTTTCCCCACTCCGATTTGTCGTCTAAATCGAAAACGTTGCATAGTATAACCAGATGCAATAAAAACTAATTCAATGGCTGAAGCTTCGAGATCAAAGCGTATTTGAAAAATTCCGTCTTCATCCGGAAATACCAGTCTTGCTTTTGGGACGTAGAGGGGTGTTTCTTTTTCAAATTGAATAAATTGTGAATAATATTCAAGAACGACGATGAACCCCTTGGATTTGAGAGCTTCTTCTCTTTCTCCCATTATAGTACCATCAATCCACTGTGTACCCCATCCAGGTCGATAGTTCAGTGATTCCGGGAAACATCCTCCTAACAAAGTTGTTATTAAAAGCAGGAATGGAATAGAATTTCTCATTCTTATAAGCTCCCATGAAAGATTGGACCTATCTAGAAGATAAGCTAAACTCTTAGAAATGCAAGTTATTGTTCATGTTTTTAGAGTGTTATCAAAACTTTGTAGTTCTTGACCATGCTCTCAGGTTTTGCTAGAATTACATTTGACAGAGATTAAAAAAGATAATTAATTTCAAAATATTATTCATCTTAAATTTTTAATCAAAAAAATCAATCTTCAGTTTTCAAAACGCCAAATGTGGCAAAAGGGAAAAATGTGGGATAAAGTTAAAAATATTTTTGGTGACGAAAACTCAAAAAAACTTAAGGGCTACCGAAAAGTAGTGGACAAAATAAATGCGCTTGAACCAGAGATTCAATCATATAAAGATGATGATTTTCCAAAAAAAACGTCAACATTTAGAACACGGCTTGAAAAAGGAGAAACTCTTGATGAATTGATTCCAGAAGCTTTTGCACTCGTTAGAGAGGCTTCAAATCGTGTGATTGGTGAACGTCATTACGATGTTCAGTTAATGGGAGGCCTAGCGTTGCATCACGGAAACATAGCCGAGATGGCAACGGGTGAAGGAAAAACATTGTCTTCCACATGTCCAGTTTATCTCAATGCCCTTTCTGGAAAAGGTGCACACATCATCACACCTAATGATTATCTGGCAAAACGAGACAGTAAATGGATGGGAAAAATATTTGAGTTTCTTGGATTGAGTGTCGGTTTGATTCAGCATGGTATTTATGATGAAGAACGACGTGTTGCTTATAAAGCAGACATTACATACGGTACAAACAACGAGTTCGGTTTTGATTATTTACGTGACAACATGAAGTTTTCCCTTGAGGATTATGTTCAGCGAGAATTTAACTTTGCAGTTGTGGATGAGGTTGACAGCATACTAATTGACGAAGCGCGGACTCCGTTGATAATTAGTGGGCCAACTGAAGATAACATTGAAAAATATCATCAAATTAATAAATTTGTGTATGGACTCAGTAGAGAAATTCGCAAGGAAGAGGTGGGCAAATTACCTCAGGATCAAATTCACAATATTGCAGAAAATTTAGAAGAACTTGAAGATCATGATATTGTACGCGATGGAGATTATGCACTTGACGAGAGAGCACGCAGCATCAACCTGACAGACCAAGGTTCAGTTAAAATTGAAGAACGGCTTCAGGATCAATTGGTTAAAAATACAAGTCTGTTTGATTATGAAAATATGGAAATTTTGCATTATGTTAACCAAGCACTTAAAGCACACTACCTATTTAAAAATGATGTAGATTATGTTGTTCAAGAAGGTCAGGTAATTATTGTGGATGAGTTTACTGGTCGACTGATGCCTGGAAGGCGCTTTAGCGACGGATTACATCAGGCTCTGGAAGCAAAAGAGGGCGTAAATGTTGAGAGAGAAAACCAGACACTAGCTACGATAACTTTTCAAAATTATTTCAGGCTTTACAAAAAGCTTTCGGGAATGACTGGGACTGCAGAAACTGAAAAAAATGAATTTAAGAAAATTTACAATTTAGGTGTTGTTGTTGTTCCTACAAATAAACCGCTGATACGTAAGGATCTTTCGGATGTGGTTTTCAAAACTGTTGATGCAAAATATCGTGCTACTGTTGATCGTATCAAAGCACTTAACAAGAAGGGCCAGCCGGTATTAGTAGGTACAGTTTCCATCGAGGTGTCTGAAGCCATCAGTAAGTTCCTTAAGAAAGCAGGTATTGAACATGAAGTTCTCAATGCAAAACATCATGAAAGGGAAGCAGAAATCATTTCAAATGCGGGCCAATTTGGTGCAGTGACAATTGCAACTAACATGGCGGGTCGTGGCACTGATATCAAGCCTTCAATTGAAACACTGGAGGCAGGAGGTTTGTTTGTTTTAGGTACAGGAAGGCATGATAGTCGTAGAATCGACAACCAGTTCCGGGGACGTTCAGGAAGACAGGGTGATCCTGGTGCATCTCAGTTCCTGCTTTCACTTGAAGATGATTTGCTAAGGATTTTTGGAGGTGAACGTATTTCAAACTTGATGGATAAGCTTAATATTGAAGAAGACGAACCGATTGAACATGTCTTCATCACAAAGGCGATTGGGAACGCACAGAAGAAGGTAGAAGGTTATCATTTTGATATACGGAAGCATGTTCTTGAATATGATGATGTGATGGAAAAGCAAAGATCAATCATATATGGTAGACGCCGTGAAATTCTAGGAGAAGAAGTTCAGAATTTGATTCTAGAAATGTGCGATGGTGTGGTAGACCAAATGATGGAACAGCATTGTCATGATAAATATGCGGATCAATGGGATGTTCAAGGATTTAACCGTGCATTTGAAGG
>CAZOTX010000189.1:0-3824 GCA_964582835.1 uncultured Pseudomonadota bacterium
CCGAGATGCAGGTCTTTATGCTATTCAATGGTTTAGAAAAATTGATAGTTTGCATCCAGAAAAAAAAGGCCCCCAGGACTGGGTGAGTGAAGCAGATCGTGAAGTTGAAAAAATGATTCGAAGACGCCTGGATACTTTATTCCCAGATGATGGATTTTTAGGTGAAGAAAGTGGAAACAGAAATTTAGATGCTGAAGGCATTTGGGTAGTAGATCCTATTGATGGAACAAGCTGTTTCATCAATGGTTTATCATCGTGGTGTGTCTCAATTGCCTTTGTTGTAAATAACCAAATTGAAATTGGTTTGATATACGCACCATGTACGGATGAATTGTTTGCCACTCAGCGTGGTTATGTTGCTACCTTAAATGGCAGAGTAATGAAACCAAGTAAAGCAGTATCACTTGCAGAAGGTATTGTCGGTCTGGGATATTCACCAAAAAGTTCTATTGAAGCAACCAAAAAAGCTTTCGATTATTTGTTTAAAAAAGGTGGAGTATATCATGACGTTGGATCTGCGGCCCTTATGTTGGCATACGTAGCTGCTGGACGTTATATTGGTGTTTATGAATTTCAGATTAATTCATGGGATTGTCTAGCAGGTATAGCTTTGGTCCGTGAAACTGGAGGATGGACAAATGATTTTTTAGCTAATGATGGTTTACTCTCAGGCAATCCAGTTTTGGCCGCATCTCCTGGAACTAAAAAGGCAATGCAAAATTTATTTACTGCTGCAGGTCATTAAATCCAACCTTTAATAAGAATAACGTATGTCTCAGTTAATTTGACTAATGTCAAATCCTTTGATGGGTTTTTCATCACAAGTATAGAAATGAAGGTAGGAAGAAAGTTTACAGTTTGAAACCAGGTATTTTTTCTAATTAGGAGATGTATGCCAAAATCAAAAAAACATAATCCCGTATTGGGGAAGGAATACAGTGCAAAAATGAAGACCCGATTTGCTGAAAAGGTTAAACCGTCAGGGAAATTATATTCAAAATCAGACCGTCGTGATAATAGAGTAATAGCTAGTTTGACAGATGAACCAAAACAGAAAATAACTAAAGAATACTCAATTCATGGTCGATGTTTGTGCGGAGCTGTAATATTTAAGTTATATGGTAAATTACGCCCGGTAATCAATTGTCATTGTGGTCAGTGCCGGCATACCCATGGACATTACGCTGCTTATACTGCAGTGGAGAAAAAATCTTTGAAATTTGTAAATGAAAATGGCTTAAAATGGTTTAGCTCTTCAAAAGAAGCAAGACGAGGATTTTGCCAGGAATGTGGAGCCAGTTTATTTTTTGAAAGGCATGAAGGAAATAAAATAAGCATTGCTGCGGGAATGTTAAATTTTACTGAGGGACTAAAAACGGTTGAGCATATTTATTTTGATGAAAAACCTGAATATTATGAAATTAATGATGATTTGCCCAAGCATTTTCAGTACTACGAAAAAGAATTAGAGGGTTATAAGTCAAAATAAAGAAAATTATTTTTTTTAAAAGTCGGAAAAATCACAAAATAAACATGCAGTCACCATAGCTAAAAAAACGATATTTCTCGTTTATGGCAGACTTATAGGAACTTAATAAAAGTTTTCGCCCACAAAATGCGGAAACCAAAAGTAACAATGTAGATTTTGGAAGGTGAAAATTTGTCAGGAGTCCGTCCGTCATCTTAAATTCCCAGGGTGGATAAATAAAAATATCCGTCCAACCGGAATTTTGTTTAAAATTCTGTCTATATATGGTCTCCATGACTCTCACAGAAGTTGTTCCGACATTGATCATTTTTTTGTTATTGTTGTGGTAGAGTTCTAGTTGTCGAAGAGTTTGAGAAGAAACGGAAAAAAATTCCGCATGCATTCTGTGTTTTCGTATATCTTCTTTATTTATTGTGGAAAAGGTTCCCAAACCAACATGCAGAGTAACTTCTAAAATTTCGATTCCACGATTTCTAATTTTTGTTAGAATTTCTGGAGTAAAGTGTAAGCCGGCTGTGGGAGCTGCAATTGCACCTGGTATTGCAGCGAAGCATGTTTGGTAACGTTCTCGATCTTCAGAATTTTGTATATCGGTTGCATTCCTTCTTTCAATGTAAGGTGGCAGAGGTGGTAGACCAATCTCTTCTAATATTTCCTTCAAACATTCTGCTTTCTCAAACTCTAAAAGCCATTTTCCCTCTTCTAACCGTTCTTTTGCAATTGCCCAAAGTTTTCCATCACAAAATTCAAGACGCTCATCATGTTTAATTCGTCCAGATTTTGGGACTATAGCACTCCAGTTCCCGTTGCTATATTCTTTAATAAGCAAGGCTTCAATTATTCCACCACTTTTACGTTTTCCAGTTATGCGTGCGGGTAGAACTTTTGTGTTGTTAATAACCAAACAGGATGATTCAGGAAGCAGTGAAACAATTTCAAAAAAGCTACGATTTGAAAATTTTCCATGTTTTCGTTCAAGAAATAGCATGCGTGACTGGTCACGTATTGGAATCGGTCTTTGGGCAATGAGGGATTCGGGAAGCTTGTAGTCGTAAGAACTAAGATTCCAATCTTTTGATGGCATTATGTGTATGAGAATTAATTTAACAGGCTTGTGGAATCGGTTTTAGATGTTTCTTTCAAAAAATAGTCCTGTTTTTGGCGTCTAATTTGTTTTATCCATACCGTTCATTTGTTTGATTCGCTCTTCAGGAGTAATTACATTCGTTAATTTCGCTCCAAACCGTTCATCAACAATTATTACTTCACCTTGAGCAATCAACTTTCCGTTTGCAAATAAATCAAGACTTTCACCTACTAAACGGTGCAATTCCAGAACAGAACCCTGTCCAAGGGAAAGCAGATCATTGATAGTCATTTTTGCTCTTCCAACTTCAAAGGTCATTGTCAAGGGCATTTTCTGTAATAATTCCAAATCAACACCTTCCTCTTCGGTTGATGTGTTATCATTGGATGAGGTATTTTCTGTGGCGGATTCGAGCATTTCGTCAATATTTCCCTCGGTAGAATTCGTTTTTTCAGTAACCAATGAACTAAGGTCTCCACTGCTACCTAAACCTTCAGGTTTTGGTTTTTCACCGTCTAATTCATTCATCAGCGAATTCATTTCTTCCTCAGGTCTGGCTAACTTTTCGTCTTTAGCAGTCTCCATTGTTTTATTTTCTTGTTCTTCCTTAATTTCTTCATCTACCATATTTTCTCCATCATTAAATAATTTGGAAGGAAAGAGGTAAATCCAGTTCCCAGCCTTTTCTTTTTTGCGGATCTTCGAGAGTATCACAACCGGAAGGGCTTTCAAATTCTTTCATTTTAAAAGAAAAAGTTAATTCATCCGGAATGGTTTTTTGTGATTCAGAAAAACTGTCATTGGTCCGTAGTGCTACAACACACCTAAATTTATCTTCCACCAACTTTTCCATTTTTTTTATTTTTACATGACAATTTAATTGTTTAATACTGCAAAAATGTTGAATATGAGCTTCAGCAACTTGTTCCAATTCCTGCAAAAATAGTGATCCTCGATAAGCAGAGCTATAAATCAGTCCTCGTTTTCGACTCTCTAAAAACTTTGGAATTTCATAGGGAGTCATACGGCCATATACTCGTCCGGAAGGGAAATCAATCATTGTTGCAGCAAAACGATGACCACCGAGGTGGCTGCTTTCCCAAACTTCAATTGGTAAATTTTGCTTTTGAATAAAATATCTCATTTGGTCAGCAAGTTTCTGTCCAAACTTGGCACAGCATTTATCATGCCTACCATGGGTACAAATAAAAATCTGATCGTTCTCAAATTTCCCATAGGACAAATTGG
>CAZOTX010000190.1:0-3812 GCA_964582835.1 uncultured Pseudomonadota bacterium
AATTTTATATTTCAAGACAGGACTGGGTTGGCTGCATTTCGCAGGAAAGAGAATTATTGAAAAAATACGGCAGTAGCCTAATTACAAAGAATATTTTAATGACACACGAAGACCATTTACAAAAAGCTCTTCGTCAAGACCCAAATTGTTTGAGCAACTGGTCTTTCCGCTACCTACCACAAAATAGGGATAAAAAAAATGATAAGCCTTTGGAAGCTATAGGTAAAGCACAACAACTTCAAAAGTCCGGTATGTTTATCGAAGCAGCAAGAGTCCTTAAAGAAGAATTTGAGAAGACCGCTTTTCCAGAATTACTAGAGTTGTTAGAGAAGATTTATCAGGAAAGTGGTGCGGACAAACAAATTTTGGAAATAGTAGAGAAACTGCACAATTCCCGTCAGCACTCAATTACATCTTCGCTTCTTTTTGCGAAGCTACTATATCAATGTGACCGTTTAGATGAAGTGTCGAAAGTTTTAGACAAGGTACAAGTTCCTTCAGGCTCAACAAAGTTACCCATGAAAATTCTGGGATCTGAAAACAAAGAACAGCAGAAGAATGAAACTTGGAATGATCTGTACCATGCACTTCGTTATTTGATTGCAATCCGCCAAGATCGTTCTGAAGACGCACTAAAGGAAGCAAAGCCTTTGTTAAGGGAATCTAAAATCCTAGAAAAAATTACTTATGAAGGTAATTGAGACAGATGGAATTGTAATCAGAACAATGGATTTTAAAGAAAAGGATTGTATTCTAACTTTCTTAACGGCCAATGTTGGCAAAAAAGCAGCAGTTCTTCACGGCGGAAAAAGTTTGAGGTCAGGAAATGCAGCAAAAGCAGAATTATTTGTTCTTAACCATTTTGAGTTTTTTGAAAAACCTAATATGGATTTGGTTAAAATTCACAAATGCGAATTACAGGAAAGCTTTCCTCTTGTCCGAAAAAATTATTCAAAGTTTCTACACGCTAATTACTTTTCGGAATTATTACTTCAATGTGAAATCCCTGCAGTAGACTCTCATGAATATTTTGAATTACTAAAAAATTCAATGTCTCTACTCTCAGAGTCTCAAACAGGTACTGAAATAAAATTCAATTTTGAAATACAGCTTCTAAAATTGCTCGGAATCACACCAAATTTGGAAATTTGTTTTGAATGTGGTGGAGAACTGTGGAAGAATAGATCTGGACAAAATCTAGCTCCAAAATTTTCAGACCCCTACCAGTTGGACGCAAGTTTGGGGGGTGTTCGCTGTCCAAAATGCTTTATTCAGAGCAACAACTCGGCTATTTTACATCCTGGAAGCCTAGCCTTTTTTTGCATAAGACAAAAAACATTATATAGTGATTCTTTTTTTCGACCAACGAAAAAAAATTTAGAAGAACTGGATCAAGCACTCTTTATATACTTCAGGCATTTTTTTGGTAAAAACCTCAAGTCCCACTCGCTTTTGAAAGATAATTCATGGGGAAAATAGAAGACTCAACGCTGGGAGGTGGATGTTTTTGGTGTTTGGAAGCAATCTACTCCAGACTAGAAGGGGTAAAATCTGTTACTCCAGGCTATGCTGGGGGTACAAAATTAAATCCGACTTATGAGCAGGTATGTTCCGGTGAAACAGGACATGCAGAAGTCATTAAAATTAATTTTGATCCACAAGAAACGTGTTACAAAACTCTACTTGACTGGTTTTGGCGTTGTCACGATCCAACAACCGTGAACCGTCAGGGGGGGGACGTTGGGACACAGTACCGTTCGGTTATTTTCTATAAAAATGAGGTACAAAAAAATGAGGCATACGAGTCAAAAACAGATGCTGAAAAATTTAAAATTTTTGATGCTCCAATTGTTACGGAAATTCAACAATTATCGGAATTCTATCCAGCGGAAAATTACCACCACGATTATTACAAAAAAAACTCAAATGCCGGGTATTGCACCTACATTATTAGTCCTAAACTCGCCAAACTAAATCTAGAATAATTTTTTTAAAAATGAAATTGAGTTTTTGCCCGCGATGTTCCAAAAGTATACTCTTCACGGGTATGAATTTTCGTATTTATTGTCTCCTCTGCTAGTTCGTTAATAAAACGTGAGCGAATACTTATTCCTCCAGAATAGCCTGAAGAAACCACTGGTGCAGTAATGAGTAGGTGACGTTTTGCACGAGTCATGGCGACATAAAATAGGCGCCTTTCCTCTTCAATTTTATCTTCTGTTCCCAAACTCCTATGGTGAGGGAATAACCCTTCTGTAAGTCCAATTACGAATACCACCTTCCATTCTAAACCTTTGGCCTGATGGATGGTTGTCAGAGTGAGAGACTCCTTATTACTCTGTTGTTCGACTCCATGATCCATAATAATACTGGAACCAACCAAAGACAACTCATTTAAAAACGATTCTATTGTAGAATAATTAATGGCAAATTCTTCAAGATAAACAATATCTATTTCTCTCTGAGGAGCATTTTCAAAACTGCTAAAAAGCACCTCACGATAATAGTTCTGATAGAGCATTCCAATCATTTGAGAAGGTGTATTACTTTCTCGCAACATTTGCTGAAAAATGCTTATAAGAACATTCCAACTTTCAAGGGATTTTTTGGGAATAAGTTTTTGAAGTTCTACATTGTCTCTAGTCAGGCGAACTGCCTGCTGATTCTGAAATACCATGAAAATTCGATGAGCTGTTGTGTTCCCAATTCCGGGTATTAGACGAAGCAACCGCATCCACGCAATTTCATCAAGAGGATTAAAAAGTACTTTAAGAAAAGCCGTAACATCCTTTATATGGGCTTGCTCAAAAAATTTAACTCCTGAATAAACAACAAAAGGGAGCCCAGCATGGGTAAGTAATACCTGAAGTGCTACAGACTGAACATGATTTCGGTAGAGAACGCTCATTTCGTTCAAAGAAATATCTTTATCACGGAAACTGATGATATTGTCAAGTACCAGCTCTGCTTCATCCTGTGAGGCCCAAACATGATGTACAAGAGGTCTTTCTCCTTCAGGTAGAGAACTAAATAGGTTCTTTTCAAACTGACGTGTGTTATAATTAATACTTTGGTTTGCAACATTTAAAATTTCCGGAGAACTTCGATAATTTTCTTCCATATAGTATGTTGCCGCTTTGTAACGTTTTGGGAATTCAAGCATGTTCTCAAAATCTGCGCCGCGCCAACTATATATTGATTGAGCATCGTCACCGACAACCATTAAATTATTATGTGAACCTGAAAGACGATACAAAATGTTGGCTTGCACCTGGTTGGTGTCCTGATATTCGTCTACAAGTATATATTGAATTTGCCGGCAAAGAGGGATTCCTTCTCTGTGTCGCAAGAGCAATTCAAGCCAGTTTTCGAGAAGGTCATCAAAGTCCATTACTTGACAGCGTTTTTTCTTTTGACGGTATGCAATCAGGACATTTTGTATTGTTTCAGTGTTATCTTCAAAATTGGGAAAATCTGCTGAAATAAATTGCTCTAAGTGGAATAATCGTGCATGGTATGGTTGGTTTAAAATCATATTTTTTGTACAAAAACGATTAAAAGACAAAGAAAAAATATTTTGCAGAACTGCAGCTTTTGGAAAATTTTTACCGGGTTTACCAACTACCTCTGCAAGTGAAGATTTTATGAGATCTCTGGAATCTGAGGAATCCATTATGCTAAAATTATTATTATAGTTAAGTAGTTTAGCATTTCTTCTGAGGAATCGGCTTCCCACACTGTGGAAAGTCCCGTGAATAATTTTTTGTTGTTCTGTAGAATTATTTAAAGCCCAGCCAACTCTTTGTGCCATT
>CAZOTX010000191.1:0-1254 GCA_964582835.1 uncultured Pseudomonadota bacterium
AAATCCTGTTCAGTCCTGCTTAATTCAATTTCATTATGCAGATTATGCTGCATCAACGTCTCCAGCACGTCGCGTCTTAAACGGTTTTTGAGATGCTGCAATTGTTTTTCAGTTATTCCTGTGATAATCCCCTCTATCTCAGACTGGTTATGTCCCATAAGTGAGAGTTTCAACCAAATGGAATAAAGGTTGATCCTGTTGTCTGCAGGTGGTTGTTGGCCAAGTCCTGGAGGTACTCCAATCATAAAAGCTACGAGTATGACTACCAGAGCCACCTTGGTTTTAAATGCCATTTTTAACCTTTTTTAAATATGTTTTCAAATATGTATAATCCCTAAATATGTCTCTCCATTCTTTCTGTCGATTCGATAAAATAAACCTAACAATCTACAATTTTTCAAGATACAATGCACAGTAGGTTGTTCACAAATACCGAACAATACGATTATTTTTTTGACATCAATCGATCTTAATTATGGGATTAACAATCGGGGTCACCATTCAGGAGCATTGCCTAACGTTGAGTAAACAGAGAGAATCCCAAACATAGCCCTTCTTGTCATTCTTGGATGAAGGCAATCCAAATCTGATAGTTCTTTATCGACTGTAAAGTTGGAAACTTTAATTTGATAATTGGGAGAAATAATAGAAGGGTGACATAGAATGTGCCACCGTTATTTTGTTGCGATCAAATCAGCGGTTACTTTTGAGAATTGTTACCAGTCCACCGTTAGGACCGGGAACTGCTCCTTTAACTAGAACAATTGCATCATCTGCAAGAATTTTAACGATTTTTGAACCAAGTTGAGTTACTTTGTTGTTTCCATGGCGTCCATGCATTTTCTTTCCCTTGAAAACACGTGAAGGAGTCGCGCACTGTCCAATACTTCCTGTTCCACGATGTCCACGATGTCCGTGACTGGCAGGTTGTCCATGAAATCCATGACGCTTTATAACTCCAGTGAAACCCTTCCCTTTTGAGTTGCCAGAAACAGCGATGCTTTCTCCTTCAGAAAATAATCCCACATCAAAAACTTGACCAACTTCCACTTCGTCAATGTTATCTACTTTAAATTCACGTAGGATACGAGTTGGAGCTTGTTCCTTAAAATGTCCTTTTGTCGGTTTGTTTACTTTGCGCTCCGGTATTTCTTCAAATCCAACTTGGACATGATTGCAACCGTCTTTTTCAAGAGTCTTTTTTTGAACAACAGTCATTGCCCCGGATCGAAGAACTGTTACAGGCAGTGCAGT
>CAZOTX010000191.1:1354-3811 GCA_964582835.1 uncultured Pseudomonadota bacterium
TCAGCATTAGTAAACTTAAACTTTTGCTTGTAGGCCTGCTAATATCAGCGATATTATGCGTAATAGGTGTTGCAGGTTATATTTATCATATTTATTACAGTCCCATTAAGGCTAATGCCCTTGAAGGGAGTTCAATTATCTTGATCCCACGCGGCTCCACCTTTAACAGTGTTACGGATCGTGTTAGAAAAAAAGGGCTCTTACCTTACCCCAGACTTTACGACTATTTGGCTGATAAGCTGCAAATTCAATCCAGAGTACAAGCTGGAGAATTTAAAATCCAACATAGTTGGAATACCTTTGAGTTGCTACAACATTTGATTTACGGTAAAAGTATCAGGCACCGTATCACCATTCCGGAGGGTGAAAATTTTCAACAAATTGCAGAACGTTTACAGCGTGCAAAAATTGCAAATAAAGATGTGATTCTGTCCTTGAAAAATGATCCGTATTTATTAGCAAAAACTGGAATTACGGACATTAGTAATATTGAAGGATTCTTGTTCCCGGAGACTTATTTTTTCTCTTTAGTAGATTCAGAACGGCAAATTCTCTCGACAATGATATTACAGTACCGCCGAGTTTTTGATGCAGATTTTAAGAAGCGTGCCAAAGAAATTGGAATGAGTGAGTACAAAGTTCTCATACTGGCTTCTATTGTGGAAAAGGAAACCGGGGCTGATTCAGACCGGCCAATGATTGCTTCGGTTTTTCATAATCGGCTTCAGCGGAAAATGCGACTGGACAGTGACCCTACGGTTATTTATGGGATTAAAAATTTTGACGGAAACCTGACACGAAAGCATTTACGAAAACCTACTCCTTACAACACTTATAAAAAATATGGATTACCTCCTACACCAATTTCGAATCCCGGTAGGGCATCTATACACAGTGTGCTTTTTCCTGCAGAAGGCAAATACCTGTATTTTGTCGCTCGTGGAGACGGTAGTAGCCAGTTTTCAAAAACTTTGCGTGAGCATAATAAGGCCGTTTGGTATTATCAGAAAATACGTAAAAATCGACAGGCAATGCGTCGCAAAGCAAAAAAATCATCCCCGAAAAAATTATAGCCCTATGCCCCCAGTCCAGTCTGTTTATCATGGCGATACCCCATTCATTCCCTCATTGAATTTGCCACCAAAAACTAGTAGCAAATTTGTCTTACTTGGTTATTATATCAAGCAACACTGGCTTTCCTATGCCCTGGGAGTAATTGCTATTCTAGTAACAAATTGGATTGCTGTCAGCATCCCTGAATATTTACGCTTAAGTATCGATTTGTTAAATAATGAACTCAAGTCAAGGCAAGATTTATTGTGGGAATATATGTTTGTCATGCTTGGACTTGCACTAGTGATGGTTGTGGTACGCACGCTTTCAAGAATGCTTTTTTTCAATCCTGGACGAGCCATAGAGTGCCAAATAAAAAATGATATGTTCAAAAAACTCATGGCACTACAAAATAATTTTTATGAAAAAAATCCTTCTGGTAACATAATTTCCCGAATCAATAACGACATTACAGGAGTCCGAACAATTTGTGGTTTTGGTCTTATGCAGGCATTCAACATCATAACAGCACTTTCAATGACACCATATAAAATGTGGCAACTCTCACCAAACTTAACACTTTACTGCATTATACCGATTATTATTGTTTTTACAGTAGTACGCATGGGGATGCATGTGCTGGTTCGTAACATGAAGGCTCGGATGGAAAGCCTGCAGCGTCTTTCTGGTTTTACAGTTTCATCTCTCTCGGCAATTGATCTTATTAAAAACTATACAATGCGTGAATGGAGTAAAAGCCGTTTTGATGTAGAAAATCAAGATATGCTTCGCCGTTCAATGAAAATTGCCTGGACACGCTCCTTTGTGATGCCGCTGTTGAGTAATTTAGAGAATTTTTTAAAACTACTGGTATTGCTTGTTGGAGGAATTCTGGTAATCCAAGAAAGCTTCACTATTGGTCAGCTAACTGCTTTTATTGCATATTCTGCATTATTGACATTGCCCTTGATGGGATTGGGTTGGGTAACAACCATGTTTCAACAAGGACTTGTAGGTTTGTCCAGTATCCAGACTGTTTTGGATCAGGACCTGCCTCGTTCCAATCTTATTTCACTTCCGGAGAAAAAACTTAAGTCTCTTTTTGCAGAAGCAGGACTGAGAGTAAATAATTTGAGTTACCGATACCCACACAGCAAAAAAGATGTTCTCAGGAAAATTAATTTCACCATTAGTCCGGGGCAGGTAATTGGAGTCCTTGGTAGAATTGGTTCCGGTAAATCAACCCTTGTCAACGGCTTGAATCGTTATTTGGACATGGGGAAAGGTTCTATTTTTTTGGGCAACATGGACATGGCAACTCTCTGTGATAACGATGTGCGTAAGTGTATTAGAACTGTCACTCAGGAACCATTTTTATTTTCAGATACTGCAGAAAATAATATT
>CAZOTX010000192.1:0-3809 GCA_964582835.1 uncultured Pseudomonadota bacterium
TTGTCACAGGTCGGGGATTATAGGGTTCAAGGCCGAAATGTAGAGATGGAGATAAGAGCAAGTGAAACAGGAAATTTGGTTTACTCAGGAAACTGTAGTGGTGATCTGCAGCATATGAATCAGGGCAAGTCCGAACTCACGATCAGATTTCCCGGAGACGGTCAGTACAGCGACTGTGAACTGAGGTTGAGTGATTCCTCTGGAAACACCAGTGAACCCCTGCCCCTTGGCACTGTCCGGATCGATGCCACACCGCCGGTTCTTGCAGAGATCAAGCCTGTTCCGAAAATGATACATACTAACAGGCCGAACTATTCCTTCAAAACCTCCAAGTCCGGAAACCTAGTATTCAGCGGCAAGTGCAGGGGAAATGTCGACAAGGCGGTTGTGGGCATCAATCACATTGCCCTGCTGACAGCACAACCAGGTTACTACGACGACTGTACAATGACCCTCACTGATTCTTCCAAAAACCAGAGCCAACCCTTGAAAATTTCACCTTTTTTGTTAGTTGAAACTCGACTAAATTGAACTTCCTTTCTATATACTTTTGCAAACAATCTTAAGTCTTCATTAATTTGCTATCTATGAAAAATATTTGTTGCTTAATGACCGAGTATTTGGTGGGGGATAGTTGTTTTAAGTTTTGTTGATACGAGAAATAACAGTATTGAATGACACTAAGACCCCGGGGTTAACCAGATTAACTCGTGGACGATGTTTTGAGATTTGTTTAAATTGGAAGAGTATTACAATTAAATTATTTTTTGAAATTTAAAATAGAAAATTGAGTTATAAAGATGGTAGATCCAGCATTATTAAGGGGAATAATACAAACATTAATATTGTTTTTAATTCAATATGTATCTGGAAGCCTCGTTTATTACAAAGGGATTAAGGTTAACTATACTAGAAAAATTAACCATTTCGCTTTATTTTTTATTCCATTGTTTCTTGATAATATTCTTCCAGTTCAATTGACAATAGAATTGCTGATAATAGGAAGTTTTGTTACAGTCGCAAGTCTGTTAATCTATATCAAACCAATCAGATCTAATTCAAGGCTGATAGAAAGGATGTTTTTATCTTTCGATAGGCCTGAAGACAGACCAAATACACTTCTATGGCTTTCAACACAATTAACAGTTGGATATTTGATTCTTATACCAAATATGTTTTTTTATTATAAAATTGGTTACAGTGATTTGATCCTGATACCTATTCTTGTAAATGGAATAGGGGACGGTCTTGCAGAACCTGTTGGAATAAAGTTTGGTAAATTAAAGTATAAGACTTATGCCATATTTTCAAAAAAAAAATATGAAAGAACAGTTGAAGGAAGTTCATGCGTGTTCTTTACAAGTTTCATAGTAATTATATTTTTTCAATCGGGGTTTACCTCTTCTGAATTTATTTATGTACTAATTATATTTCCCGTAGTAATGACATTAGCTGAGGCTTTGGCTCCTCATACATGGGACACACCATTCTTATTTTTATTTGGATATTTGACGCTTAACATTGTTAAAATTGTGCCTTTTATCTCGCATTGATTCTATAATTTTTCTTCACCAACTGTAATATTAATTTGTATATTCAATGCTATAAGCGTAGTTTCATCATATCTAATGTAACTCTTCTGTTGTTTAATCTGCAAATATTACTGTGAAATTAACAAAGGCTAATTCCATAACATGTGCTTATACTTTATTCCTGTTTTATTTGCTTATTTTTGATGGTTTGCTAGAGTATTCATGCTCTTCATTGAAGATTAGTCTTTGATTTAGTTAAATCTTTTTTTGCCATAATTAATGCTGCTATTTACATGTTACTATATAATTAGACTGTATTGTGACTACACTCCCATTCCTCCAAATAATGCTTAAAACGCTCGCTAATGTAATATTGTTTAACTATCCCCAACTTATACTCTTATTGATCCTTAGATCTAATACGAGGCGATTTAACCCTGTTTACAGCACTAATTAATGGATCATTTTAGACAATTAGAAAATGATTTTCCCGTTTAATTAAGATTTGTTGTAATGCCATTAACGTAACACTGCTTTCATGAACTAAGTATGCTCGTTGGTCTGGTGGTAAACTCATGTTTGGTTTTTTACTCTTCGTTTAGCTTACAAAATATTTTCGACTTATAATCTCTATACTAAAAATATTTGTTTGAAAAATTCAATTTCTGATTGTTGAGAGAGATTTGACTGGTACAATACAAACAAACTCCACTATTGTTATCAACAATTCTGCAAAAAATATATATTTTTATTGACAAATAACAAATAAATAGATAATATATAACATATAAAATAGTATAATATTGAGTTATATTTTATATAAAATACGATAAATATACTCAATAAATAATATTTATATATCGTAATTGAGTTAATTTTAAGTGTGCTTATGGAAAATACCGATAATTCTGTTAACTGGTTGAAGTTACTTATTGAAGAACTTAATTTGCCTTCAACGGCTGAGTTCTGTAGGAAAGCAAATCTTAATAGGGGATTGGTTGATAAACTTGCTGCAGATATGCATAGTCCTCGACTAGATACATTAAAAAAAATTAAGAATGCATTCCCGGAAGCTAATATGAACTGGCTTATAAGTGGTCATGGTGAGATTTTAGTTGATGTACAGGATGATGATGAGGTTAAGTTTCTCAAGCAATACCGTTCAAAGATAAATAATGTACGAAATCAAAGTTTATTAGAAAAATTTTTAGTATCAGTGGATTATTTTGTTCAGGATCATAGAGAAATGGAAGAATTGGAAAATAACGCTACAGCACAAGATTTAAAAGATAAAGATTTTATACTTTTTCGGATGGAACTACTATTATTACAATACCGAAGACGATTAGCCGCAGAACTGTTATTACAAGTTCATAAAAGCGAAAATCATCCTACAGGAACAATTAATGGTTTAAATGAGAAGTATATTGATTTACTGGGTCATTTGGATAATGAAATCTTAAAAACTGTTAAACTTTTAACAAATGATTTAGTAATCAATACTGGAAAAAAATTGCAAGATGTAGCTTCAGAAAGTGTTCTTGATGAAGAGATGAGTGATGAAGAGATGAGTGATGAAGAGATGAGTGATGAAGAGATGAGTGATTATGAAGGAAAAGCGTGGAATGAATTACTTGAGTATGAGGGAGAGATGGGAGAAAAAAATAATAACAAGTAGACAAACTTGGAATCTTATGATTAATGTTCTAAGTGTATAGTTTAGGAGTGGAGGTAAGTGAAAATTTCTTAAATGTTTTAGCCAGGCACAGAAATTTGATTCAAATATTTTTTAATTGATTTCTATAATGGCAAATAACGTATTGAAAAGGGTATTGTTTGGATCTAGAAGACGAGAGAGAATTGTCTTAGAAAGGTAATAAATATACAATGATGATGGTAAAATATCATGAAAAAGAAAAAATTGTTTGATTTCACTTGGAGAATAACCCTGTTCGATGTCTACATAAAGTATTTTTTTTGTCAAAAGTGATAAGTCTTGCCTTCAAGTAACAAAAAAATTTTTAAAAAATTATTGAAAAAATAAGAGATATTGAAATTTTTTAATTTAGATATTTTGCAAGTTTTATGTTACTTGAAGTCATGACTTATCTTAGTTTAATAAGCGGGATCACATTGCAAACACTGCGTAACATAAAAAATACTTCACCAAAATCTATCCTAAGTACTGCAGAACGTAATAACAAAATTGAAACAAATCTAATCAAGTATGCATAGATACCAAAGTTAAGTAATTCAAAAATGTTAAGAGTTCTTATG
>CAZOTX010000193.1:0-3787 GCA_964582835.1 uncultured Pseudomonadota bacterium
AATCCGCATTTCACAAGTAAGTGTCAGCCGGTTAACATTTGGTCGTAAACTGCATAAATTGCTGGATAGTCCTTCCGGAAGCATTGGCACTGCATGGGTTGGGAAATAGACACTTGTTCCACGCATGAGTGCTTCCTGGTCTACAGGATCTTCCGGCCGAACGTAATGCGCCACATCTGCAATTGAAACAAAAAGCCGAAATCCTCCGGAAGAATTTTGATCAGAAGTCACGCAAACTGCATCGTCAAAGTCGCGTGCGGATTTTCCGTCAATTGTTACAAAAAACAGATCTCGTAAATCCCTCCGTCCGGAAGAAGCATCAAAACGAACCTGCTGAGAAAAATTATTTACATATGCCAGTGCTTCTTCAGGATATTCGGTACGAATCAGGTTTTCATTGAGAATCAGTTGAAAGCCCAGTTCGTGGTCGCTCGTATTTTCTAGTGCACGCAAGACTCGACCACACGGAGCAAGAATTGTTTTATTTGGACATTTTTTGTCCTCAAGTAACTCAACTTCTACAAGCGTTCCGGATTCCAGTTCGTGACAATCATCTTCCGGAGAAATCTGTAGAAATGGTAATCCTGAATAGCGGTGTACAGGCACTGCAAAGGTTTCACGCTTTGTCCTTTTTAAACGTGCCAGTATTTCTCTTGATGCACGCTCAAGAACTTTGATAATTTCACCCTTTTGTTTGCTCCTAAAACCCCGTTTCCGAAAGACTTCAATTTCAACCAAGTCACCTTCCATGGCGAAACCCTGCTCGTGCTCGCCGATAAACACGTCTGAACGTCCTCCTCCAATTGCAACAAAACCGAAGCCCTTAGGATTGCGGGTGAAATAACCTGTTTCTGTTACTCCTGAACTTCTTCTTTGCCGCCTTTCAGGTTTTTGATTGCAGATAATTTCATTTTTAACTTTTTCTTCTTTTCCTTTAATTTTTAAACCAGTTCTTTCTATTATTTCATTAGCCTTATGGTAACGGGTTCCATTCTTGGAAATTTTCCCTGCTTTGATGAGTTTCAGTAATTCTGCTTTGAGTTTTGCAGTGGCTGCTTTGTTAAGTCCTAGCGCACCGCGGATTTGTTTTACGGACAATGAATCCCCGTGTTTCTCCAGCATGCGGAGAATCTCTTTTTTATGAGATTTCATTATTTTATTTGTCCCTCTTTGTGCAACTTTTCCAAATGTGATTCAATATTTTGCATCGCCAATGATTCCAGACGTGGATCTAGCTCTTCGTATAGCTTCTCGAGAATTTCCTTTTTGGAACTTCCAGATTGAAATAATTTGAGTATTTGGGATTCACGTTTACGACGATGTTTTAAAGTCTCAATCAGACGGTGAGTACTTCGCATTGGAATTCCGTGAGAGGGAATAATTACTTCGGGGTTAAGTGCAATTACTTTTTCTAGTGTGGAAAAATAGGTTGCCATGTCACCTTCCGGTGAGGGAATGACAACTGTGCCAATTCCTTGAATCAGGTCTCCAACGAGAAACCATGCCAGTGAATCTGGTGCTAAACCCAGATGTCCAGCATCATGTCCGGGAATTTTATATACTCGAACAGATGAACCATGCCAGCGTGTTACTTCCTCGTTTTCAACAGCAAATAGTAGTTCAACGTTCTTGAAATAGTCTCTTCCGTACTTGAGAGTTAAACGCTGATGAGTATCTTGACTGAGAATAATAGGTAAATTCCTAAGTCTGGCGAGTTGGTTTGAAAATTGATGATGATCCGGATGATGATGGGTGAGAAAAACTGCATCCAGAATTTTGTTCTCAATTGTGTTAAGTAAACATTGGAATTCTTCTTCAGAGTTTGGTGACGGATCCACCAGCAATTTTGTAGCTTCAAAATCTCCCAAAAGTAAAGCATTTGTTCTGGTGGCTGGAGGAAGTGTCGCTGATTTGACTGCAAGAATAGATATTCCATCCAGCATCTCAATACAGGGAACCTTGTCTTTTTCTGTATAATTCTCAGACAAATCACCAAATTCTGCAGCATTCGGGGTTTTCACTAATCCCTCTAAAACCCAACGCGTCGGTGGAACCATCAAGCTATTTCCTGCGAGATACGTTTGCAGCAACTCCTTTGCAGAAATCCAAAAACTATTTGCAATTTCTCCTGAATCAACTTTAAAACTGATTCGTTCCTGTAAGTCAACCCTGTAAAACCACGTTCTGAAACGAACCGGTGCAAACGATGGTGCCAGGGCTTCAGCAAGCTCACTGATTGACAGTACTTCACCATTAAGAATTCCAGCCTCAAGATCATAACCCAGTTCTTCTTTAATTTCCCTGTGTAGAGCCCGCATATGCAGAGCATTGTGTTCACATAGAAATTCTGTGTCAAAGGGAGTAAAAGATTCATCTTTATCAATTTTTCCACCAGGAAAAGCATGATATCCTGGGAAGGCAAGCAGATACGACTGTCGCTGAACTGCAAAAATCTGCTCCTCGTTTATGAATAAAACTGAGACCGACTCAATAGGACGTGGGTTATTCATCTTTTTTTGCGTTTGAAATGTTTTTTATGGCACATTCTATTTTTTGAAGTCCATTTTTTAAATCATCTGAAGATACTTGGACCACACGGATGATGTGTGGTACATATTTTTCGATAAATACAAATATAAAGTCTGTGGTTTTTTTGGTCAATTGATAAACTCCGCGACTGTACCATGCAGCCTGAACCAAATAATAATCTTGAATTGGTTTCTGCAAACTGACTTTTCCAACATTATTTGTAAATTTAAGATCAACAATTTTTCCAGAATCTTGTTCAAACCAATCCAGCCGTGCTTTACAGTCTAAAGAAAATTCATGATCCTGCCAGAACAATGAAACTTCCGTTTTACCTGAATCCCAAAATTTTTTTATTTGCGGATGAATTTGAAAGATCTGTCGGATGTTTTGTAAGCGTTCCCACTCATTTGCCTTAAGCACAGTTTTTCCAATGTGCTTTTCACAAAATTCTGCCCATCGTTCTTTCCCAAGTTTTCCACGTTGCTGCAAACCCTTTGGAGCACTGACATAAAGATCTTCAAACTTTTCTGGTTCCAGCAGTAGGCAATGTCCCGCACTCCCAAATTGCATTGCCTCTAGATTTTTATAAGTATCACTTTGATTTGAAGCAGTTGAAAGCCAATGTTTGAGAGTGGATTGATTAAGTCCTGGAAGTTGTCTATACACATCAAATGGAAGATTTTGAACTATTCCGAAGGATTCGGTCTTGTTCACTCTCTTTCCTCATAACTTTCCAGGGGTGGGCAGGAACACACCACGTTTCGATCACCAAAAACATTGTTCACACGACCTACAGGCGGCCAGTATTTGTGTCGTCGAAGATTAGCTCTTGGATAAACAGCAACTTCTTTAGAATAGAGATGGGACCATTCCGGATCGGTAAGGTCCTCGGAGGGATGTGGTGAATTTTTGAGTGGATTATCTATTTTGTCCCATTCTCCTGATTCAACCCTTTGTGTTTCTTTGCTGATAGAAATCATTGCCTCACAAAAACGGTCGATTTCTGCTTTGGGTTCGCTTTCAGTGGGTTCAATCATCAATGTCCCATGAACCGGCCAAGACATTGTTGGGGCATGGAACCCATAGTCAATCAAACGTTTGGCGATGTCCTCTTCAGTGATTCCAGAAGCATCTTTCAAAATCCGAACATCGACAATACATTCGTGAGCAACTAACCCATTTTCTCCAGTATAAACTATGGGATAGTGTTCTTTTAAGCGTTCTGCCAAATAATTAGCACTTAAAATCGCTACTTGTG
>CAZOTX010000194.1:0-3774 GCA_964582835.1 uncultured Pseudomonadota bacterium
AGTGTCTGGAGCAGTGAATTATCAAAATTGGTGGCCAATGCAATGCTAGCCCAGCGAATTTCTTCAATCAACAGTATTTCTGCACTTTGTGAACGCACTGGAGCAGATATTGCTGAAGTCTCAAAAGCAATAGGAATGGATACGCGAATTGGCTCAAAATTTTTAGAAGCTAGTGTCGGTTTTGGTGGATCATGTTTCCGTAAGGATATTTTACATTTGTCGTATCTTTGTGAATACTATGGATTACCGGAGGTTGCTGATTATTGGGAGAGTGTTGTAAGGATAAATGAATGGCAAACGGATAGATTTTTTCAAAATATTCTTCATGGACAATTCAACACATTAGCCAAAAAAACGGTTACCTTACTTGGTTTTGCCTTTAAACAAAACACCGGAGATACAAGAGATTCCCCGGCAATTCCGCTCTGCAAGAAATTACTTGCTGAGCAGGCACGTGTAAGGGTGCATGATCCAAAAGCTCTGGGAAATGCTAGGCTGGCTTTGAAAGACATTCAAGGTGAAGTCAGTTTTGTGCAAGACGTATACAAAGCTGCAGAAGGTGCCGATGTACTGGCTCTTGTCACTCAATGGAAAGAATATCGTGAATTGGATTTTGAAAAAATCTTTCAATCAATGGCTAAACCGGCATTTATTTTTGACGGACGAAATCATCTTGATCACAAAAAACTTTTTGAAATTGGTTTTAATGTTTTTCCGCTGGGAAAAATGTCGATGAAGCATTTTTAATATTTAGAAATTAATTGTTATTACTGTAAACTGAAGTTCATTTTACAGAAAAAGCCGTATTTAAAACTCAAAATTAACAACATTATATGATCACATTTGCAGAAAATTTGGAATCCATCCCAACTGTCAAAAATACAATACTTTTGCGACTATATAATGAGCAGGACGAGCTAGTTTCTATCATTCCAAATATATCAGGTCGACAAGGATCGATTCGTGTCTTTCAGCATATTGCAGGCGAAAAACGGCAAATTAACTTTGAAGCAGCAAAAGAAGGGTTGAGGCTTTTTGGAGAACATGTTGAAGATGCGCAGAACAATCCGGGGAAACATCAGAAACTTGAATTACTTTTGGGTCTGAATAACAGGAAGAAACTCAGGATAGAAATAGTGGAAAGTCCTTGTCCGGACCTATTAAATAATCTGTATGAACAAAAAGCTTCAGCAGAAGAATGCGAGGTCTTTATTGAATTGTTAAATCAAGGGAAATTGAGGGCGGCGGAAAAAGTTAATAATATTTGGGAACCTCAACCATATGTTATTGATGGTGTTTTAAACTACTTTGGTACTCATTCCAATGAACGTATGGAGGGAAAATACTGGGATAAAATCCCACTAAAAACTGCAAATTACACTGACCAGGAATTTGAAAAGGGAGGAGTTCGTTATGCACCAGGCTGTGTGGTACGGGCCGGTGCTTTTATTGGGCCCCAGACGGTCATCATGAACCTGGCTTTTGTCAACATTGGAGCATATATTTCGGGGGGGGGATGCATGATTGACGGAGGTGCTCGTGTTGCATCATGTGCTCAAATTGGTACGAACGTAAAGTTTGGTGCAGGCTCCGGAATTGAGGGAATTCTTGAACCGGCTGGGAGGTTGGCTTCAATTGTTGAAAATCACGTCAAAATTGGTGCGATGTGTGAGGTAACTGGAATCATTGGAGAAGGTTCAGTTATTGCCAGCGGCGTAATTATGGCTTCGGGTAAGAAAATATATGATGAAGATTCGGAGGATTTTATACCGCCTTTAGAATGTATTGTAGGTAACAAAAAATTTTTGTTGCCGGTTATCCCACCATATCGCCTAGCAGTTGGAGGTTCATTGCCCAGTAAAAAAGGAAATCACAACACCGATGCTGTAATTCTCAAAGCTGGTGATTTGAGGGATTCTGCTACGATGCGACATTTTACAAAGCAGGGTATATTGTACGGATGAAAAATATGTCCCCATCATTAGAGCGAGCACGCGAGACTGTAAAAATTGAAATTGCTGGACTGGAAGGCCTTATTGGGCGTCTTGATTCTCAATTTGAGGAAGCTGTTAATTTGCTTTTTACCTGTAGGGGAAAGGTGATTCTGACCGGAATGGGTAAAAGCGGTTTGATTGCTCAAAAAATTGCTGCGACACTTACAAGTACAGGAACACCTGCACTATTTTTACATGCAGGAGAAAGCACTCACGGTGATTTGGGTATCATAACCAAACAGGATTTAGTAATTGCTTTTTCTTACAGTGGAGAAACGATTGAAGTTGTGCAGATGATTGGCCATATTCAGGCTATTGGTGTCCCTTTGATAGCAATGACCGGGAAATCGGATTCAACCTTGGCTCAGGCGTCTACTGTTCATTTGAGTGTTGCTGTTGAAAAAGAGGCGTGTCCGTTGGGGTTGACCCCTACTGCTAGTAGTACGGTAACTCTAGCATTGGGAGATGCACTTGCAATGTGTTTACTTGAGAAGCGTAAGTTTAGTGAAGATGATTTTGCAATGTTCCATCCTGGAGGCAGTCTAGGTAGAAAATTGACTATCAAAGTTGAGGATGTGATGGTGGTAGGGGAACCAATGCCTGTAGTACCAGAAAATATGTTAATGCGAGAAGCAATGAATGCTCTCTCCAGGAAAAACCTGGGAATAGTAGTTGCTGTAAATCAGAATGAAAAAATCAGCGGTGTCTTCACTACAGGGGATTTAATGAGGTTGCTTGAAGATGATCAGTCTTTTCTTGACAAACCATTACTTGAATTTGCCCATCCCGATCCAAAAACGATTGCTCCGAAAGAACTTGCAGCAAAAGCTTTGAATGTAATGGAAACACACTCTATTACATGTCTCGTTGTTGCTGATCCGGAAAATCGTCCTATCGGTATCGTCCAAATTTACTATATTCTTCGTGCGGGTGTTTATTAATTATTTTCAAGAATAATTGGAGCTTTTGATTAATGTCGGAGAGTTTTAACTAAGCTAAATTTTTATTATCACCATATGATAGCCATTTCTATTTCAAATAAATCAGGATTATTCCCTATTAAGAGATAGGACATTGATTGCGCAAAATTTTATCAGGGTTTAATACAATTTTTAACCTGCTTCTAAGTGCCCACCATTCTTATCTTGATTTTCAAAGAGCACACTAAAATGTTCACGGATTAGTTGTAAGAACCAATCTTTACTTTTTAAAGGACAACCCTGAAAAGAAGTTAGCGCGTCAAGATACGATCCATGACCTGAGCGACGTTTTCAGCGATTTGATCAAAACTAAGCTCTAAAAAGCTAGTGTATTCGTTGCATTTGGTGGAAGTGAATGTAGATGCTGTTGTTCCTTCAAAACTCGTCAAAAATCCACTTTGGCGAGACGTTGGATAGTGTCCTCTAAGAGTTGGCCATAATCCTCCATCCCTTCCACTAGCTTATCAGTGACAGGCAATCAAATATTCACTGCCACTTCATGAAATTGCTTTTATTATGTGTATTCTCAATAAGAGTTTTTCCTATTGTAAAACCGTGAAATTATCAAAACATTAAACAAATTCTCCAGAAAATATGTTAACGATCGAAACATAAATTGGCTTTTTTGTCTAATGAAAACACATTTTTCGCTTAACCCCACAAGTCCTTAGAGGGAGGAAAAACAATGCTTCCGTCGTATATCATCGGAAAAGGTCTGTCTTTATAAAGATAAAGAGGGGCATCCAGGTCAACCATTTTTGCACGTAGACCAATAAAAAATGCCGGTGCAATTCCAAGCG
>CAZOTX010000195.1:0-3764 GCA_964582835.1 uncultured Pseudomonadota bacterium
TCTGGTTCTGGCTCTGGTTCTGGCTCTGGTTCTGGCTCTGGTTCTGGCTCTGGTTTAGGTTCTGGTTTAGGTTCTGGTTTCAGATACACAATAGAATGGGGGTTCGTAAGAGCTATGAATGTACCACTTTTCACTTTCTCAATACTTGTACCTAACAGAGCAATTCTTTTTTCTAATTGGGCATATTTATTTTTCATTTCTCGAATTTCCCCTATTTTATCTGCAGGTATTTTCTTAACATCACCTCCACATTTTTCAATATATTCACCGTAAGCATCACAAATAAGCTTTCTTTTATCTTCCAATGCTATGTAGAGGGCTTTAAGTAAAGATTCTTGAAATCCATCAGGGCCAGAAAGTTTTGAATTTCCATATGAATTTAGATTTTTTCCTGTAAATGTGACAAAAGTTGTGTCTTCTACTTTCGCGACAAGAATCTTATATGCACATTCATCCATAGAAATTCCGGCAGGTGGAAGTGGTTTAACTTCTTTTAGAAACTGCGAAATTAGTGAAACAGACATGTTCGAAACGAGTGTGGGATCTAATTCTGATTTCGTTGCATCCGCATCTACATAACACGTTTCTTCAGATTGACCAAAAAGAGGGGAATAAAGAAGAATAAAGAAAAAAATGAAGAGTATGTTTTTCATAGTTTATTAGCTGGTGTGTTCGTTCAATTGGCCGGGAAGACTAATCAAAGAACAGTAAATGATTTTTATAACAAAATATTTACCTGTAAATTTACCAGTTTAAAAAAGCTGCATTCGAAATAATTATGTATCATGTCACCCTAATTCACTTTATTTACCCGCGTCCTACGAAAGGCATTTTGGTTGTCATTACAGTCATGAAGAGCACATTTGCGTCCAAGGGCAGTCCTGCCATATGAACAACTGCATTCGCTGCATTCTCAACATTCATTGTTGGTTCGACGGCAATTTCTCCATTTGGCTGAAGGATACCGTCCCGCATGGGAGCAGTCATTTCAGTAGCTGCATTTCCAATATCGATTTGTCCGCAGGCTATGTCATAGGCTCGTCCCTCCAGTGCTGTAGAACGAGTAAGTCCTGTCATTGCGTGCTTTGTTGCCGTGTAGGGAGAAGAAAATGGGCGGGGTACATGAGCAGAAATTGATCCGTTGTTTATGATGCGTCCGCCTCTGGGTATTTGCTCCTTCATAATCTTAAATGCTTCCTGAATGCAGAGAAAGGATCCTGTCAGATTTACGTCAACAACTGCTTTCCACTGCGAGTAGGTGAGTTCTTCCAGTGGTACAGATGGTGCACTGATTCCGGCGTTGTTAAAGAGCAAGTCCAGACGTCTGAAAGTTGTCCTTGTTTGTGCAAACAGCGTCAGTACGGAATCCGGATTGCTCACGTCCGTGGGACAAACCATCGTGCGTGAACCATCTTCACCGGCTTCCTTAACCGTGATTTCCAACGCTTCTTTACGCCGCCCTGCGAGTACAACAGAATAACCATCCCTTAATAACGCAAGTGCAGTACACCTGCCGATACCTGTGCCAGCTCCTGTAACAATGGCGATTTTTGCATGTGAACTCATGTTGCCTCTTTCGGGTAATTTAGTTTGATATAAAATTAATTCCAGTTCACCGAGCAGATGCTGAGCATCATTTTCTTTTAGAATTATGTTTATTTGAATTATTTATTCTTTCTTAATGCCCCTTTAATTCGTCAAAAATAGAGTAAAATTATTTACCTTCTTTTTTACCAGTATTTATTTATTAATGTGGCCAATCTTGACTCTTCTGGCTCACCCATTAGTATTTCAATTTTACGAACATAACCGAGAGTTTCCTTTTCTCGCCATTTAGAAACATTGGGGGCAACCGATTTTATGCTTTCCCAGTCCGTACCATTGAAACCATGTTTTCTACTAAGCTTCTGTGCTCTCAGAATGGTACGAAACCCCGCATTGTAGCTACCAAACATGAAACGCATTCGATCCAGAAACGGACGATCCTCTTTCCATTTCATAAACATTGTTGAGTCATAGTATATTCCGGCAGCAATGTTCCAGCGGGGTTCTAACACATTTTGCAGTTCCGGTTTCTTTTTTTTCAATTCTGCAAAGGTACGAGGCATCAATTGCATGATACCTTTCGCATTGACCCAGCTAGTGGCGTTTCCGCGTAGTCCGGATTCAGCAATACCCTGAGCCTTAAACCAGTGCCAGTCTAAGGCGGGACCAAAAAAGCGCTTCGAGTATTTGCGGAAGTATTGATCGTACTTTTTTGTCCATTTGGGGTCCGTTACCTCGGGCATTTCGGCGGCCTGTAGCAAAAAAGGAATCAAAAGAACTGTAGTGATCAGGATGCTTTTCCTCATTCTCAATTCAACCCAAGTCCGATAACCAGTCCAATTGCTACTCCAATACCGATAAAAATACTTCCAACAACCTGACCCACTGCACGGTTGCCTTTTTTCAGTTCCTCTCCAGTATTGAATGGAGTTAAAAAATCCAGCCACCTGTAGCCGAAGTACATGAAAGCAAGGGTAATCACTCCCCCGCCAATGGCGTAGATAAAATTCATAATCACAATCGTTGGCTGCATAGTTTCCTCCTATTTTTTGTGATGAGCTTATAATTAATTGATACTTAACTTAACCTCTATCTCTGAAAAGGGACAGAGTAATCTTAAGTTCGATTGGGTAAATTAACATCTGATTCCACATAGTTAAAATATTACAGCAACGGTTATTACTCAACTCTTTTAGAAGTCGGTAAATAAATATTAATTAAGATTCGGGAAGTATTTCTGTAATGTAGAATTTTTTCTTAGGGTAGCATTGATTAAAGTTTTTAAAAATATTTACCAGTATTTTTACCAACTATAATGTGCGCTTTGGATGGAAGAACTTTGAAATTTATAGACTTGTAGTATTAATGCATATTGTACTCGTAATTATTTCTGCATAGGGGTTTCGCCCAAGACTCTTTCAAACTCTACCAGCAGATGTTGTGCATCTCTATGGTTAAAAACCATGGGAGGCTTGAATTTCATAACGTTGTGTCCAGGACCTTCAATACTAAGCAAAATCTTTCTTGATTTCAGCCTTTCAACGATATAAGAAGCATGAAGGGGTGCCGGGTCTCTTGTTTCATGATCAAGAACAAGTTCAACACCCAGAAAATAACCCTCCCCGCGAACATCTCCGATAAGTGGAGAAATATTTTGCAGAGCTTCAAGTTTCTCTTTTAGCCATCTTCCAGTTTCCAAAGCATTTTGCTGGAGCCCTTCATTTTCCATAACATCCAAAACTGCCATACCCACAGAGCATGAAACTTGGTTACCTCCAAAAGTATTAAAATATTCCATGCCGTTGGCGAATGATTCTGCAATATTGCGCGTAGTAATTACCGCACCCAAAGGATGTCCGTTACCGATTGGCTTTCCAAGAGTGACAATGTCCGGTACCACATCCTGTAGTTCAAATGCCCAAAAATGCTTACCCACACGTCCAAAACCTACCTGAACTTCATCTGCAATACAGAGCCCTCCATGATGCCTCACATGTTGGTAAGACCGCTTCAAAAAATCATCTGGAAGAGTAACCTGACCGCCGCATCCAAGCATGGATTCACTGATAAACGCTGCAGGTTTTTTCCCTTGCCCAAAAAGTTTTTTGCAAACTTTTAGAACCTCATCAGCATAAAATTTTCCTGCAGTGGATGGATCTCGATGTAACCCACGATACAGATAAGGCATTGGAATTTCATGTACCCATTCCGGTGGCCCT
>CAZOTX010000196.1:0-3764 GCA_964582835.1 uncultured Pseudomonadota bacterium
AGGATCTTTTGATCCATGAGCCAGTAGAATATTTACAGAGACTGATTGTGATTTTATATTTTTTTTCATTCGCCTTCTTTCTTGTCTAAGTCTTTAAAAGGAAAACATATATCTACAATTTTATTGACTCCTATTAATTTTGCAACTGGTTACTAAACAAAATGGGAAAACAGAGGCTCGAGACAACACAATAATCTAGCCATTAAATTTTCTTTCAGGTGTATTTTGAAATTTTTAACTAATTAACAATCTCAATTTTTAACTAATTAATTTAAAAAAACATAAAAATTTATAATTAATTATTGATTAATTATTGTTATAGTATAATACTAAACATTACTTAAACAGTAAATGCCAAATGATAAAAATTATTTTTATTTTAAGAGGGATTGTTGGCAAGATCATCAAAATCAGTACCTTGGAAAAATGATTTGTGGTCTTTGCACTATAAAGTTTTGGAAGGAGGGCAAAAAACAGTTATGAATTGTTTTTTGAACAAGGGAAAACTGAATTTATTTGTGAAGGAATAATTGGTGTAATTTTGTACTACAAGATAACAATAATTACTTAATAATTTTATAGGATTAAAGGTTATGTTAACAGGATTACTAATGTTGTGTATATACAAACACGTAATGCTTTTTTAAATTGTGTAAAATTATGGAAACTCAAGAAAATTGGATAAAATATGGAGGTTGGTTGCTCTCTTTGATAACGATTCTTGCAGGTGTATATTTTCTTTGGCCGCGTATTCATATTGCTTTGTTGGGAATTACATTAATATATTTGGGAGTTCGCATTTTTAATTTTTCTACCTTTGCAGAATACAAAGATAAACGTATTAATTTATTACGTAGATTCCTGTCTTAGAAAGGGAATATTAGATTGTAGAAACTTGGATAATTGCAATTGTGTAGCTGTTGCCATAAAAAAGATGTAGAGCCAAAAGTTTTGTACATTCTCTTACAATGAGACTCGTGAAAGTTTAGGAAGATATCTTCAAACAATCTCTAAACAGTAAATGTAAAAAAATATCAACATAATTATGAAAAAAGAATTTGGTATAAATGTGATATCAACTGCTTGTGGTGTCATGCCTCACACAATTAGGACATGGGAAAAGAGATATCAGGTCTTTTCGCCAGAGCGTTCTGAAGGGGGGCAAAGACTATACAATGAAGCAGATTTCGCCAAAGCAAAGCTTATTGTTGCATTGATTGAAAATGGACACACTATTTCAAGTTTAGCTAAACATTCATTGCAAGATCTTCGTTCATTACTGTCTGTAAACAACGGTGAAGATTCTGAATCCGATAAGATTCTTACTCCTGTCGAAACAAAAAAATTACTTCAGCATTTAGCAAATTTTAATATTGATATGGTTGCCTCAGGGATGCAGCACCTCCGCGTAAGCATAGGCGTTAAAGAATTTATTTTTAAAATTGTTTTACCAGTAATGCATGAGATCGAGAAGTTGGCTTTAAAAGGTCTATATTCAATTACACAAGAACATATTATTTCAACAATCGTTAGAGATCAGCTTGGTCAAATTAATCTCTCAAATCAAGGGCCAAAATCTGACAGAATTGCATTAGCAACACCTGAAGGGAACCTGCATGAACTCCCTATTTTGATTGCAGAAATTATTTGTAATGCGAATCGGGTTTCAACTAATTACCTTGGTGCTTCCCATCCTGCAGAGTGTTTAAGTGAAGCGGTTAATGCTCTTAAATGTAAAACTATTGTGATGGGGGTTATTTCATCATCTCAATGGAATTATGAGAAAAATATTGTTAGATACCTTGAATCTATGGATAAATTTTTGAAAAATAACGTAAAAATTATACTTGGTGGTGGCAGTGAGTTTGATTTTCCAGAATTTAAGAACATAGAAAATGTGAAGATCGTCAAAAGTTTTGAAGACTTCGATAGAATGCTCCTTTAATTAAAAAATATTTGAAATGAAAAAAGTGGCGGTTATCGGCTCAGGAATTTCTGGAACATCAGCTGCCTATTATTTAAATAAGCTGGGATATGAAATTTCCCTCTTTGAATCAGAGAATTATTTCGGAGGTCACACGAATACCGTAGATGTTGTTTTTGAGGGACAAAGAATACCAATTGATACAGGTTTTCTTGTTCATAATGATAGGACATATCCAAATTTAATAGAATTCTTTCATGAATTAAAGATAGAAACCCACCTAAGCGAGATGAGTTTTAGTGTTGTAAGAAATATAGATAACATTACTTGGGCTGGAACAAATGTTTTAACTGTATTTGCACAAGCAAAGAATTTGTTTAGCATTAGGTTTCATAGATTCTTAAAAGAAGTACTTAGATTTAATAAGGGGTCAAAAAATTATCTTTTAGAGTATGAAGGTAAGCCAGAATTAACTCTAGAAGAGATGTTGAGTAAGAATGGATATTCAGAGGATTTTAAAAACTGGTATCTCCTACCCATGGGAGGATGCATTTGGTCCTCTCCTACTAAAGAAATGCTAAATTTTCCAGCATACACATTTTTAATATTTTGCTTGAATCACGGATTATTACAGATCTTTAAAAGGCCACAATGGAAAACAATTTTAAATGGCTGTAATACATATGTTGAAAAGGCCCTTGCTGGAATTGAAAAAAAATTTTTAAATGAGCCTGTTTTAGATATTTTTTCTAAAGACAAAAAGTTAAAGCTAATTACAGGGAAAAGGATTGAGGAATTTGACTATTGTGTAATGTGTTCTCATCCACCGCAAACTCTGGAGATATTCAAAAACATAGATTTTTTGACTAAAGGACTTCTTTCAAAGTTTAAATTTCAAAAAAATAAAGCAGTATTGCATTTTGATGAAAGTGTACTACCAAGAAAAAAAATTGCATGGGCGGCCTGGAATTATCTTTCAACAGGATCTAAACATGGAAATGACTCAGTATCAGTAAATTATCTAATAAATAAACTACAACCTCTTCCAATTGCAAATTCTATAATTGTAACCCTAAATCCAGTAAGCAAAATTGATAATAAAAAAATTTTCAAAGAAATTAATTATCAACATCCACTTTTTTCCACAGATTCTATATTGGCACAGGATGGTGTAGAAAAAATTCAAGGAAGACAGGGGGTCTATTTCTCAGGAGCATGGTTGAGATATGGGTTTCATGAAGATGGAATCTTAAGCTCAAAAAAAGTTGTTAATAAATTGCTAGAAGATGATGGAAAAAATGAAAAATTTTTAAGGATTTTATGAAGTCACTATTTAAAGCAAAAATCTTTCATAAGAGATTGTTACCTAAAGTAAATGAATTTACCTATTCAGGATTTTATATAAAATTCTCTCTTGAAAAACTATATGAACTGGAGTCTCTGCTTTTTAGTGTGAATAGGTTTAACCTATTTTCATTTTATGAAAAAGACCATGGTTTTCGAGATGGCTCATCACTAAAAGTATGGGTAAAACATATTCTTAGCAATGCAGGAATAAAAAAATTTTCAGGGAATATTGTATTGCAGACTTTCCCAAGAATTGTTGGTTACGTTTTTAATCCGGTGTGCTTTTGGCGCTGTTATGAAGAAGACGAATTGGTTGCCATTATTTGTGAGGTTAGCAATACTTTTGGTGAATCTCATAGCTATGTCCTTAAAAAAGGAGCAAATGAAAATATTTGTACTCTTCCAAAAGAATTTCATGTCTCACCATTTTACGATATCAAAGGAGAATATAAATTTGATTTCACAAAAAAAAATGCAGTTAAAATAAATTACT
>CAZOTX010000197.1:0-3758 GCA_964582835.1 uncultured Pseudomonadota bacterium
TAGCAACTTGTAGAGCAGGATCTGACACTATATTCATCACTAAGATTGGAAAAGACACATTTGGTGATATGGCCATGAAACTCTATGCAGATGAAGGCATCAATGCTGAATATGTCTGGACAATTCCAGATATACCAACAGGCGCTGCCTCAATCGTGGTGAACGAAGAAACCAGCGACAACGTGATTATTGTCGTACCAGGAGCTGCTGATGCCATGGTTCAGGATGATATAGACGCAGCAGAGGCTGGAATTGCAAAATGTGCCTTTTTCATGGCTTCACTCGAAGTACCGATACCAGTAATGCAACATGGTTTGGAAATAGCTAAAAAAAACGGAGTTCCAACAATTTTAAATCCCGCCCCTGCTGCAACACTACCGGATGAAGTCTATGAACTCACTGATTATTTTACTCCAAACGAAAGTGAAGCAGCCATGTTGTCCGGAATTCCGGTAAATTCAGTAGACGATGCTCAAAAAGCTGCTAAAATATTTTTGGAAAGAGGAGTTAAAACAGCAGTAATTACATTGGGTGAACTTGGGGTTTTTGTGCTTAACTCTAAAATAAGTCAACATATACACGCCTTTGACATGGGAGACAAAGTAATTGAAACAACTGGGGCAGGAGATGCATTTAACGGTGGATTTGCCCATGCTCTAGCTGAAGGAATGTCACTGATAGAAGCAGTCCGATTTGGTTCTGCAACTGCCGCCATTTCCGTGACACGTCTTGGAACTGCTCCGTCTATGCCTTTTAATAATGAAATCCTGGACTTACTTAAAAAATAATTTTGATTTTTAGCCTTTTTGAAGAACTTACGCGCAGGACCGGAATCCAAGGGTACTAAAATCATAATAACCAAGATGTGACAGTATACACCATCCAGGATCAGCTCTCGAAAACAAATTTTTGATTCTTTGTCTTTTACGAACTTAAAATCAAATATAAGGATTATTTTGACCGACTACAAATATGTTAGAAATCCAGGTATAGAATTTAATTCAGACTGGCTGGACAGCGTTCAAATGAACCGTAGTGCCATCGAAAGACGTTGTACAACCTTGACGAAACGTCGTAGCATCAAAAAAGACTGGCAGGCTGCGTGGCTTCTGAAAAGTTTACGCTGTATTGATTTAACAACACTTTCCAGCGATGATACAGAAGATCGTGTTCGCCGTCTCTGCGCCAAAGCGCGTCAACCACTTCGTCCAGAACTGATAAAAAAACTAGGTATAAAAGCACTTAAACCTCGTGTAGGAGCAGTCTGCGTATATCATGCATATGTAAAAACTGCGGTTAAAGCCTTGATAGATTCCGGTATCCCGGTTGCTGCGGTTTCAACTGGATTTCCACACGGATTGAATTCCATGCCACGGCGCATTGAGGAAATCAAGGATTCTGTTGCTGCGGGGGCTCAAGAAATTGACATTGTAATAACACGATCACACGTATTTGCAAGGGATTGGGAATCTCTTTACAAAGAAATTTCCATTTTCCGCAAGGCATGCGGAAAAGCACATTTGAAAACTATTTTAGGAACAGGGGAACTAGGAAACTTCCGTAATGTGGCCAAAGCAAGTTTAGTTTGCATGATGGCTGGAGCTGACTTCATTAAGACCTCCACCGGAAAAGAAAGCGTCAATGCGACACTTCCTGTGAGTTTGGTTATGGTAAGGATGATTCGTGAATATATGGAAATTACAGGATCATATGTTGGTTTCAAACCTGCGGGAGGTATACGAAGTGCCAAACAGTCACTTGAGTGGCTTATCTTAATGAAGGAAGAACTGGGAAGAGAATGGCTAGATCCTCAACTATTTAGATTTGGCGCTAGCGGTTTGCTAACGGACATAGAAAGGCAGCTTGAGCATTTTGTCACCGGACGGTATTCTGCAGCACATAGACAGCCTACCTCTTAAACTTACAATGAAGTCTAAAATTTTTTTTGACAGGATTAGCAGAATGATAAGATTTGTTTCGATAATTTTCTCGTTACGTGATGGAGTCACGTATCGATGAAATATAAAATATTATAAAATTCAATGTTTTATAAAATACAAAGCAACCTGGTAATGGTATCGTATGACTGAAGAATTACAACAAAAAGATTTGAAGCAAATCCAAAAAGTGTGCAAGGAAGAGGGAATTACCCCCGTTATTAATCCATTAAATGAGGATTTGCGAATTACGGAATTGAAGCGACTGGGCATACTTGAAAAGGATTTGGAGCAAGACCGACGCTATTCATCACTAACCGAAGTGGTAACCTATTTGACCGGATGTTCACATTGTTTCATTAACATTTTGGGTTCAACGGTTCAAAGCTGTAAAGTCGCTTACGGTTTCAGCAAGGAAGAAGCAGAAAGAGTCCCGCGCGATATGCCTAGAGATTTTTCAATTTGCCAGTTCAGCTTGAACAATCCACATCAACCACTGATCATTGAGGATTTATTGGAGGACGAACGTACTAAAAAAATAGTTAGCCTACCAGATTACCCGCCAATGCGCTTTTACGCAGGATCTCCGCTGATTAGTTCACGAGGTTATTCGATGGGAACACTTTGCGTGGTGGATGGAGTTTCAAAATCCTTGAAACACAATCAAATTGAAGGGTTGCGCCTCCTCGCCGATCAGATCATCTCGTTGATTGAAAGCGAACATGATGCGAAAGGCCCTAAGGAGTCAGAAACGAAAATTAATGGAAAAACTGCTGAAACCTACGGACGCTACTACTCTTCAGCCACAATCCTGTTTGCAGATATTGTGGGATTCACCTCAAAAGTTGAGCGTTTGGAACCAGGAGAGTTGCTCGCGACCTTGGATAAGTTTTTCCGTGGATTTGACAAGATTGTTGAAAAAAACAAGATTCGCAAGGTCAAAACCATTGGCGACGCCTATATGTGCGTAGGGGGCATCTCTGAACAACGAAACTCTCATGCTAAAAACGTCTGTGTTACAGCGTTGGACATGATGCGGTTTGTGGAAGGCGTGAATCTACAACAAGAAGTCCTTGGCAATGAATCCTGGGAACTGCGTATCGGTATCCATTCCGGAGCTTTGATTGCAGGCACCTCTGGAAACTCCTTCGATATTTGGGGAGACGCGGTTAACATCGCATCCAGATTGGAAAGCAGTAGCGAACCAGGAAAAATTCACATCTCAGAGAAAACCATGGATTACCTGGAAGGGATCGGACAACTAACTTCTAGGGGGGAAATAAAGCTTAAAGGGAAGGGTAACTGGAGTACTTTTTTTCTAGAATCACTCAATTCATGAGTGAAAATTTCGCAAGGATCAAAACGACTATTAATTTCTCTTTTGATTGCAAATCCTCGGAACGAGTATTTGACTTAATTTCGTAACAGAATTGTCAAAAAATATTTTTTATTAATACAAAAAAATGGAAATAACTGAAATATTCGAAACTATGGAATACAGTCCTGCACCGGAAAGTCCAACTTTGGTACTAGATTGGCTCAAGGAGAATAAATCTAAATTTGGGCTTTTTATTAACGGGAAATGGTGCAAACCAAAATCAGGCAAAGTTTTCAGTACAATTAATCCGGCAAATGGCAAAAAACTGGCCTCTATTTCTGAAGCAGGAAAAAACGATATCGATTCCGCTGTTAGTGCAGCAAAACGAGCATTTCCCATGTGGATAGGCCTTTCTGGACATGAACGTGCCAGATTTTTATATGCACTTACCAGACAGTTGCAAAAACATTCACGACTCTTTTCTGTACTGGAAACTATGGATA
>CAZOTX010000198.1:0-3754 GCA_964582835.1 uncultured Pseudomonadota bacterium
CTGTGAATCAGGTAACTTTTGAATCCACACAACAACCCAATGTTCATGTTATTGGTGATTCATGTATTGCTGGGAAAATGCCAAAATCCGGTTTCTCTGCAAACAGTCAGGGGAAAGTTGCAGCAGCAGCAATCGTCTCATCACTTTCAGGTTATGAACCTATAGAACCTTCATTTGCAAATACCTGCTATAGTCTTGTCACACCAGATCATGGAATCTCGGTTGCCAAGGTTTATAAAATTTCTGACAAGAAAACTATTGTAGGAATTAAGGGTTCTGGTGGATTAAGTCCAAAAAATGAAGATTCAAGTATGAGGAAGCGGGAAGCTATATACGCTCAAGGATGGTATGATGCAATAGTTCAAGACATGTTTGCCTGAATTTATTTTATATAGGATCCAATCTTCTAAAAGAATTTGGAACTAGCTTAAAATCAGCTAGGGCTGATAATAAAGCTTTTAGAAGATTGGCATCGTCCTCATAGAAAAGAAGATAATATCGAGTTTTCATCGTCAAAGCACTTCCTAATAGGATTGAGAAAAACACAATAAAGGAACCGATCGATAAGGTTGAGGTTCCTGTTACAGCCTGTCCAATCGTACAACCCATTCCTAATACTCCACCAATACCCATCAACATACCTCCAAGAGTATGGTTCAAAAAATCTTTTACTGTCGGAAACCATTCCCAGTAAAAGGTTCCTGAAATTAAAGAATACAGAAAAGAGCCTAAGACAACACCCGCCAACGAGCAGACTCCAAAACTCAATAGCAATTCATTGAATCCGGACTGGATGTATACCAAGGATTCACCCATTGGGTTGATAAAAGTATAAGATTGATCCCCAACCCCAATTGGCGGCTGATCCATCCACTCCGCGGATTCCTGCCATTTTTTCCCCATAGGGCCTGAAGTCAAATACCAACCTCCAACTACGGATAATCCAATGACTAACCCACCTAGAACCAGGTTATATTGCTTCCTAAATTCTACAGAATAAAAAATCCATATCCCAATCAGGACGGCAAGGATGATACCAACCAATCCATTGCTTTCTGGGAAAGTCCCGGGACCAAGAAGCAATTCCCCTAGGGTTTGGGTGTTAAAACCAAAATCAGATAATTTAATGTTCAGTGGAGAAAGCCAATAATGGAAAAAGTGTTTATAAAAAACCGTTTGTGTCATCAGATAGGCAAATAAACCACAAACTAGAAATACAAATAGGGATTTTATATTACCGCCTCCAATTCGTATCAATGTCTTATTTCCACATCCACTCGACAAAGTCATTCCAATCCCGAACAAAATTCCCCCTAAAATGAATCTTACAACAGGTAAGGAATCCATCCTGTAAGGTGGTCGAGAGACCTCAATAGTTATGAGTTGGAATATTTCAAGAATACTCACGCCAAGGATCGCTACTGCAATGGATAGCAGCCAAGCCCTTAATCGTTTTTTGTCACCAATATTCACCCAGTCCGAAACTGCACCCATGGTGCAGAATTGGGTTTTATTGCCCACGAAACCAATAATTGCTGCGATGATGAATCCGTAAAGAAGAACTTGTTGAGAAATTTCATCTTCCATCACTTTATTTCATGGTCTACTTAACAGTTGTTTCGACGGATAAAATTTGATTTTGATTATCCTGAAGTTTAATTTTGATTTGATCCCCCTTTTTTCCTTGATACTTGAAAGACATGTAAGGGTTTTTAGATATCCCTGTACCCCATTCACCTTTCATTTTTTCTGAACCATTCACCCATATTCCAAACTCGGCAATATGATGAGCAGGAATCAAGTTTCCTCCTTTATCTTTTCGGCGTCCAGTTTCCATAGGATGCTTTATCAAGGCTTTGACCGTCACAATTCCAGATTTTTCAACCGCTTTAATTCTGATGCTATTCTTCATCTTCTTTTAGTCTTCAGCACAACCACCCAAGGTGACCTGAATTTTTTTTGAATTTGAAAACAATTTCTCTTGGGATTGGATCACAACATGGATATTTGTACTTTTTGCAACCTTAACCCTAACTGAAAAATCGGCAATCATTCCTGCTTTCAAATGATAATTTGCAATAAGTGGTAAAGGATTATCTTCAATAAAAATACTTAGGTTTTCTGTTTTTTTTATAAAACTTGAGACGGAAACTGGAACAGAAAGGCCGTTTTCTGCAACATCAGGAGCTTCTATCTTTATTTGATCGGAAGGCTCAATAGACTTCGAACCATATATTGCCTTCAGTGAATTTTTAAACTCTTTTGCCTGGAATGCTTTCTGATTCCATTTAGCCCACCCCTTTTTGGGAACATTGATGAAACTCAAAAGAGTAAGGATGTATAAACTTAAACCAGATATTTTTTTTAAAAGTGTCCTTCTTGGATACATTATTTTTTCTTTATACTATTCAAAATTAATTTCCGGTTATTCTTGGGATGTTTCTAAAGATTTTTCAAGATAGAACCCCTCGATTTCCATGGCTTCTGCGACATAATCAATCAGATCACGAACTTGCATTTTATCTTCATGGCCTGATGTTTTGACGGCATCGGAGTACATACTCATGTCCTTAGGACAGGCCACGGTAAAGTGATCTGCTCCCGTGACCAGGGCTTCTTCGATCCTATTTTCACTAGGGCGTTGTGTCATATCCTCATGTTCTTTTTTCCAAACCTGCCCCCCTCCGGCACCACAACAAAAGGAATTCGTACGGTTCCTCTTCATTTCAAGAAGTTCTAATCCGCAATGACGCATCACTTCTCTTGGAGCATCAAAAATGCCGTTATACCGGCCCAGATAACATGGATCATGGTAGGTTCCTTTTATGTTCAGGGGTTTAGTTATCTTTATCTTTCCTGAAAGAATCAGTTCCAATAGAAGAGTAGAGTAATGCTTAACTGAATATTCTCCACCTTTCGAAGGATATTCATTTTTCACAGCATTAAAAGTGTGTGGATCAGTGGTAAGGATATGTTTAAACTCACAATTTTCCAGAGTTTGGATGTTGTCCTCAGCGAGTGCATCAAAGAGTCCCTCCTCACCAACCCTGCGAGCATCATTTCCTGCAGATTTTTCACCCTTCATGATGATACCAAAGTCAACACCAACAGCATTGAGCACCTTCGCCACTTTTCGGGTTGTTTCGACACAATTCTGATTGAAGGATGCAAAATCACCCACATACCATAGGTATTCCACCGGCTCTTTGGATGCGTCTTTGATTGGAAAATCCAGATCCTTGGTCCATTTTGTTCTTTTTCTAGCTGATTCTCCAAAAGAATTTCCTTGTTCATCAAGATTTCGCAAAGCTTCCGCAAGTTCATCCGGCATTTGAGCATCAAATACCAATTTTCTTCGGATCTGCAAAATATCCTGCATCGGTTCATTGCCCACCGGACAAACTTCTACACAAGCGTTGCAAGTGGTGCAGGACCAAACTGCGTCTTTGGAAATCGCATCCTTAAGAAGATCCAATTTGATTCTGCCACTAGCCAAATAGGAAGCATTTTGGTTGATGAAATAGCGTTTGTTGATTTCTAAAGCAGAGGGACTCAATGTTGTCCCCGAGTGATGAGCTGGGCAAACTTCATGGCAACGGGTGCACATGATACAAGCATATGAATCAAAAACCTGTTTCCAGGGCAATTCATCAAGATAAGACGCTCCCGGACTGGAGTTGTCTATCGGGTCCATTAATTTTCCCTTGGCCTCACGACTGGTAAAGGCCAAATTCAGAGGAGCAAGAAAAATATG
>CAZOTX010000199.1:0-3718 GCA_964582835.1 uncultured Pseudomonadota bacterium
CCCTTTAAGGACTCTTCGATTCTTTTAATTAATCATTCGAAACGTTCTCAGCAGATAGATCATAATGGTAAAAATATTTCAGATTTCATCAAGGGAAAAAATAAATCATCATGGCAAACTGCAAGAAATAGTTTTCCTGGGGATGTACGTAGAATTGATCCTGCTGAATTACTTACCTTTTGGAATGAAAAAAGATTGAATGGACATTTCCAGCAAAAAGAAGATACCTACGTTGAAACATTGACACCATTCCTGAAAATTGAAGATGATGGTTCCTTTAAAATGTCAACTAAATTGCATAAGATCATTGTTGATCTTGAAAAAGACTTTAACGGAAGAATGCTACTGATTTTTAGAGATAAATCTCTACACCTTGTTCTTGAAGCAACTACAAAAAATGTCTTTATAAAATCTTGTAATGTTTCTGCTAATTTAACATCTCAGTTTCCAGAAAATGAACCAGTTTGGTCTATTCCATTAGAGGCAAAATTTTTTAAATTACTAAAAAACAAAAACCCTTCAAAATTAGAATTCCAGGTAATATCAAACAGGCTACATGTAAAGAATTTCAGTACAAACAAAGAGCAAACTCTTGACCTGAAACCTGCCATCAGCTCATTTAATTTTGCTTCCCGCTGGAATCCGCCTGAAGAAGGTCCCTTAATAGAAACAGTAGTAACAAAAGACGTGATGGCAAAGTTACGTGATATCAGCGTCAACAGTTCATATAAACGTCTTGGAATTGTAGGGGAATTAGGTCAAATAAAAGTTGCGTTATTCGGTAAAGATCCTGATGATTTCCTTTTTTTAGGCAACGAAATTGGAACTAGTACAACTGAATTCCAAGTGGTTTCCCATCCAATGCCTATACTTGAAGATGATTTTATCATTTCTATTTATGAAAATCAAATATTGCGCCTAAGAAGTCTAACTGAGGATTATGAATGGATGACTTTTTTTGAAAAGGATTTTAGCAAATTAGGAACCCCTTCTTACCTAGAAAAATCTGCATCGTCTTTACCAGAAAAGTCACAGGAGTATCTTCAACTAGTTCAAAATAAGGCCAAAGTAGTCTTAGAAGAAGAGCTTATTCCACTAACAAAAACTAAAGATTTAGCAAAATCAGTCAGTTAATTTTCTGTGAAATCGCCAATCTATAATCAAATTCATGAAATTGTCCAGCTTATTCCTGCTGGGAAGGTGGCTACTTACGGTCAAATAGCGGAAATAGTTGGTGGTTGTACAGCTCGAATGGTTGGCTATGCCACATCGGTAATTCCTTTTGATTCTGAGATTCCCTGGCAAAGAGTAATCAATTTTCGAGGAGGAATAAGCCCCCGTAGTGGAGGATCCGGTGAATTACTTCAGCGGGAATTGCTGGAAATAGAAGGTGTCCAGTTCGACAAGAATGGGCGAACAAATCTTGAATTATACCGCTGGGAAGGGGAGTGAATAAAGGATAGGAGTAAAAATCGGTGTAACTGGGTACGTTTCATAAATTAAGATATTTTCCCAGACGGAAGATACCAAACTCAATGATTGTATTACAATGCAGTTATATCGAATTTAAAAATTTAATTTATAATTTTACTGGTTTTCATTTTTTTAAACGTTCAGCTAAGTAGACAACTGGGTGAAGAATGCGAAGATCAATATTCTCGCTCATCATTCCAGCACGAATTTGATAGAGACATCCGGGATTCCCTGTTAGAATTGTAGTTGCTTTTGGGTTAGTTTTCAATGTCTCACGAATTGATTCTGTTTTTCGATTTAAAATTACAGAAGATAGCTCAGATTGTACAAGATTATAAATACCGGCTGAGCCACAGCACCAATTATATTCTTTTAGTGGTATCAGACTTATTCCAGGCATACTGTTAAAAAGTTTTTGTGGGTTTTCATTTACTTTTTGCGCATACATCAGATGACATGGTGCATCATAAAGCACAACATCTTCATCTCCACTCCAGGAAAGACTCCCCAATAAATCTGAAAAGCGCGAAAGAAATTCAAGGATATCTATAAATTTATTCCCAAAGGCGTACCAGTCCTTTTCAAACCCCTGAATTTGAGAAGAAAAAAGATGGTGATATTCTTTCAATTGAGCTCCACATCCTGCGGAATTAGTAATTATAGCATCAAAATTACGTAGTTCAAAAGCATCAAAATTTTTTAATGCAAATTCTCGTGCGGTTTCCCTATCTCCACTGTGAACATGAATTGCCCCACAACAACTCTGGTTCCCCGGTACTATCACTTCACATCCTAAATGACGCAATAACGTCAGCGTTGATTCATGAATTTCCTTTTCCGAAACATCCAAAATACATCCGGAAAACATGCCAACTCTAATTTTTGAATTTCTTTTTTGAATTTCAAGTTTTGTGTTTTTAGGAAATATAGGTGAAAGTACCTTATCTGCATGTTTGTGTTTGAAGGATTCTCCAGAAAAATTTGGAAGCAGTTGTTGTTTAAAAACAAATGATTTTGGCAGAAGTTTTCTGAAAAAGGTTTGAGTAAAAAGTTTTGGCAATCCTGTTGCAGCATAAATTTTCAAGACACGGCTTGTTAATATCATCATACTAGTATAGCGAAATAATCCTTTTAAAATGAGACTCCTGAGTAGCCGTTCTTTCAAACTTTTAGGAGTATTTTCCAGAATAATTCCACGCGTTTTTTCCAATAATTCCCCATAAGGAACGCCAGAAGGACAAGCGTTTTCGCAGGCACGGCAATTAAGGCATAGGTTTAAAGGATCAATTACTGATTGTTCAAGATCTAGTTCTCCTTTCCACAGTCCATTCATTATATAAAGTCGTCCCCTGGGAGAATTTTTTTCGTCTCCCAACTCACTATAAGTAGGGCAACTTTCCAGACAAAGTCCACAATGTACACATTTTAAAATATTATCAAATTGAGCTTGACGGAAAAGTTCCTTAGTAGTGACTGACTTTTTGTTTGAAAATTTAATGTTCATTCGTCAAACTTTAAATCATAATATGGAGAGAAAAATACACATGCGGGATCAAGATGTTTTTTTAGTCTCTTTATCAAAGAATAAGCACTGGACACACCATATTTCCCCAAATCACTTAAAGAACATTCTGGGGAAGAATTCACCCATTGGAGTTTGCCGTCACAATGAATTATGGCTGATTTTATTTTTTCAAGATAGTGTAGCTGTTCTTTTCGGTCTGTGCTTTTATGCACAAAATGAATATCACCACCTGTGGGTTGTAGTGCAATTTTGAAATTTGCCTTACTGAATGTTTCAAAAGGGAAAGAAAATACATTCTCAGTAGGCAAAGTTGTAAAAACATGAAAAAATGATTCTTCCATTTCCCATGCATCACGAATCGCTTGTAAAAACCCAGAAAAACGTTGTTCACCTGGAGTGTAAATTTGGCCAGAAAAAGATTTTCCGTCAGGTTGAATACACAGAGTGTTACCAAAAATTTCACCTATTTCACATTCAATTCTGTTTCTATTCAACTTGTTTCCAGAATATCCTAAACCTAAAAGCCAACCTGATTCTGATTCAGTTACAGCTTGAATCCAATCCAATGGAATTCTTCGTTGACGCAATTCTTTGAGCTGTGATAACCAAATTTCATCATAGAAAACTCCAAACATCCCATGCGGTTCGACAGGTTTTGGCATAATCTTAAAATTTACTGCAGTGATAACACCCAAGCCACCTTGACTTCCTATCATCATT
>CAZOTX010000200.1:0-3705 GCA_964582835.1 uncultured Pseudomonadota bacterium
CTGAATATAGCCAAAATTTAGAAGAATTTTTGGAGAGGTTAAGCCAGATATCTAAAAAAAAGCGATTGGCTTTTCATGGGGTTAGCGGATCTTTGCATAACATCCTCAGTTGGCTAAAGCTGACCCACTCTAGTTAAAAATTATTTGATAATGATGAAAGAAAGATTGGTAGAGAATTCTATGGGCACATTGTAGCCAAACCAAGTCGGGAATCAATTAAAGATTAGATCAACTTGTTATTTTGCCTTATGCTTTTTTTTCGCCAATTAAGGATCAATGGCTCAAATTAGATTTTAAAGGGGAGATTATTAATTTTGTTTGAGGGTGTCTTTATTATTGCTGAAGCTGGTGTAAATCACAATGGCAAGCTTGAGTTAGCAAAAAAGTTGATTGATAAAGCGGTATACGCGGGCGTAGATGCGGTTAAATTTCAAACATTTATAACTGAATATAACATTTGTCGAAACGCTCCAAAGGCCAAATATCAAATAGAAACAACTGAGAAAGATGAGTCTCAATTTGAGATGATTAAAAAGTTAGAGCTGAGTTTCTCGGAGCATGAGGAATTATTCCACTATTGTAAGGAGAAAGGGATTCTTTATCTTTCTACCCCGGCTGACAACCCAAGTATTGATTTACTTAATAGTTTTGGGATGGAGATTTTTAAGATTCCATCTGGTGAAGTAACAAATATGCCATATTTAAAAAGAGTTGGCAGCCTAATGAAAAAAATAATTCTTTCAACGGGCATGGCCACGATGGATGAAGTACGGACCGCGGTGAAAATTCTCTTGGAAGCTGGGACTGAAAAAAAAGGAATCGTGGTTCTGCACTGTAATACTGAATACCCAACACCTATGGAAGACGTGAATCTCAAGGCCATGCTTACCATGCGGGATGAACTTGGAGTGTTAGTGGGCTATTCTGACCATACCCTTGGAATTGAAATCCCAATTGCAGCAGTAGCTTTGGGGGCAACCGTAATAGAGAAACATTTTACTTTGGATCACAACTTACCTGGTCCTGATCACCGCGCAAGCCTGGAACCTGATGAACTAAAATCTATGGTAGCTTGTATCCGCAACATTGAAAGAGCAGTGGGAGACGGCGTTAAAAAACCCAGCCCAAGCGAAAAAAAGAACATACCCATTGTACGAAAATCCATTGTTGCCAAAAAAACCATTAAAAAAGGAGAGAGGTTTTCAGAAGGAAATTTGACAATAAAACGGCCGGGGATAGGGATTTCTCCAATGGAATGGGAAATCATCATCGGGAAATATTCAGATAAAAACTATCAAGCAGACGATTTAATTGAATGAAAAAAAGAAAAATTTGTATAGTGTCTGGTACACGCGCAGAATACGGCCAGCTCTATTGGCTAATGAAATCAATAAAAGGAGATTCGAGATTGGAACTTCAGGTTATCGTTACCGGCACTCACCTCTCCCCGGAGTTTGGCCTGACTTACAAGGAAATAGAAAAGGATGGGTTCACGATTGTTCGCAAAATTGAAATGCTTTTATCGGCAGATTCACCATCAGCTATTTCCAAATCAACAGGATTAGGTATAATTGGGTTTGCTGAAGCCTTAAATGAGCTTGAGCCAGATATTGTTATAGTTCTTGGAGATAGATTTGAAATTTTCTCCGCGGGTGTAGCAGCTTTTTTTGCGCTTGTTCCAATTGCACATATTTCTGGTGGTGAGATAACAGCTGGAGCAATTGATGAAGCTATTAGACACTCATTAACAAAAATGGCATGGTGGCATTTTGTATCGGCTGATGAATATAAAAATCGGGTTATTCAGCTAGGGGAAGATCCCAAACGTGTTTTTAACGTAGGAGGCTTGGGAGTGGATGCCATAAAAAAAGCAAAGCTTCTTACTAGAAAAGAATTGATGGTTAAAACAGGTATACAGTTTGGGAAAAAAAATCTTTTTATCACCTATCACCCGGTGACTTTGGAGAAACAAACATCAGAAAAGCATTTTCAAGCTTTGCTAGATGTATTAGAAGATTTAATTGATGTTTATCTAATATTCACTATGCCAAATGCCGATTCAGGCGGTCGAATAATTAAACAGATGATTGACGAATTCGTATTAGACCATTTTGATAGGTCTATTGCATTTAAATCCATGGGACATTTGAATTATGTGTCCACCATGCAATTTGTGGATGGTGTAGTGGGGAACTCTTCCAGCGGCCTGGCAGAAGCACCAACCTTCAAGATTGGTACAATCAATATTGGTGACCGCCAAAAAGGCAGACTGAAAGCGGAAAGTGTAATTGATTGTGAGCCTACCAGAGAGTCTATAAGACATGCTATAGACTTACTATACAGCAAAGATTTTCAGAAAATGCTGCCTAAAGTTACAAATCCATACGGGAAGGGGGATGCCATAGAAAAAGTTTTATGTGTGCTAAAAAACGAGCCGTTACCAAAAGAGCTGAAGAAAGAGTTCTACGATTTATGAAAGAGATTACAGTTCACCCCGAGATCACCATACGCCAGGCTATGAAAGTCTTGGACAAAACAGCTGAAAAATGTTTGCTGGTAGTGGATGAGAAAAAAAACCTGCTAGGTACGCTTACAGATGGGGACTTAAGACGCAGCATCCTGAATGGTGTAAACTATTATTCTAATATTCAAGGAATCTTTAACCAGGAGCCTTTCGTATTAAAATCTGGTAAATTTACAGAAAAAGAGGCTGCTAAAATAATGACCACGAAGAAAATAGACCTTTTACCTATTCTTGATTCAGAGGAAAAGGTTGTGGATTATATTACTTTAGAAAAACTGTTTGGTAATAAATCGGGAAAATCAGATAAAGCCTTAAAAATACCTGTAGTAATTATGGCTGGTGGAAGGGGTACACGTATGGAACCCTTTACTAAAGTATTACCCAAGCCCTTGGTTCCTGTCCATGAAAAGCCAATCATTGAACATATTATTGAACTCTTTACCAAACTCGGCTGTTCCGAATTCCACCTTACGGTGAACTACAAAGGTAAGATCATGAAGGCCTATTTCGAAGAGTTGCAACCAGACTACAAGGTTTTCTTTATAGAAGAACACAAACCATTGGGAACTGCTGGTAGCCTACGTTTCCTAAACGGTCAGTTTGATCAAGCTTTTTTTGTTACTAATTGCGATGTCATCATTAAGATTGATTATGGCAGCCTATACGAATTTCACCAAAAGGGGAGATACGATATAACTTTGGTAGCATCTGCCAAGGAATATGTTATTCCATATGGAACCTGTGAACTCAACGATGATGGGAACCTGTCTCACATCAATGAAAAACCAAAATATGATTTTCTCATAAATACAGGACTCTATGTTTTGAATCCTGAAATAATAAAACTGATTCCAAAAAATAAATTATATCATATTACCCATCTTATTGAAGACGCCAAAAAAAAAGGTAAAAAAATTGGCGTTTTCCCAATCGATGAGGAAGCCTGGGTTGATGTAGGACAATGGGTGGAGTACAGGAAAGCGTTGGAGAGGCTTTAGGAGTCTCCAAATTAATTCTAAAAATGAGTTACATAAAATGAAGGATGTAATTAGTCCCTTACTTTATCATAAAAAAGGTGTTTCCTGTCAGATTTATAAAAATTGGATCAACATTTGAAAAATAGGAAATTCCCGACAGGAGTATGGGAAATTTAAAGTGGTTTTAGTTAAATGAAAACGGCA
>CAZOTX010000201.1:0-3693 GCA_964582835.1 uncultured Pseudomonadota bacterium
GCATTGTACCTCCCGTTTCTTCTTGTCCCTCTTGTTCTGGCATTAAATCAATCACATTCTCCGGATGGTCAGGACGCGACTCGCCGGAACTTGCACCTTCAATTCCAACTACATTTCTAGCAAATTCAACAATTGCCATCTGCATACCAAGACAAATTCCAAAAAAGGGAATCTTATTTGTACGTGCAATTTTAATGGCCGCAATTTTTCCTTCCATCCCACGCTCCCCGAATCCTGGTGCAACCAAAACACCATCCATTTCCCCCAATTCACTCAACACGTTTTTCTCGGTCAATAATTCAGAATCAACATAGTGCAGATTTACTTTAAGCCGGTTTGCAATACCTCCATGCAACAAAGCTTCATTGAGACTTTCATAGGAATCCCGATGCGCCACATATTTCCCAACAAAAGCAATATCTACCTCGTCATGAGGATTTTTATAACTATCAATTAAATCAACCCAGGGCTGGAGTTTAGGGCTACCAGTCCATATTTGCAGATAAGTCATGATAGTATTGTCCAATTCCTGTTGATGAAACATCAACGGCGCTTCATAGACCAACTCCACATCAAGTCCATTTACAACAGAATTCTCTGGAACATTGGTGAACAGCGAAATTTTGCTACGAACTTTTTCGGTTAACATTTCAGGAGTTCGGCAGATGAGAATGTCAGGTTGAATTCCAATTTCCCTAAGTTTACCCACACTGTGTTGTGTTGGCTTGGTTTTCATTTCAGATGTCTGCACAATTAAGGTCAGGTGAACAAACAAAGTGTTTTCCTTTCCAAGGTCATGCCTATATTGACGGATTGCTTCCAAAAAAGGGAGAGACTCAATATCGCCAACAGTTCCACCTATTTCAACAATACAAATATCTGCGTTTGACTCATTCGCTTTTTTATTGCAATTGTCAGATAATCTGGCGGCTTCAGAAATCGTTCCTTTTATTTCATCAATCACATGAGGAATAACCTGCAGAGTTGCACCTAAATAATGCCCCGCTCTTTCTTTACGAATAACTGCATCATAAACTTGTCCGGTAGTACGGTTGTGTCTTCGGTTAAGGACAGCATTTGTGTATCGTTCGTAATGACCCAAATCTAAATCAGTTTCTGCACCATCCACCGTGACAAAAACTTCTCCATGCTGAAATGGATTCATAGTACCAGCATCCACATTGATGTATGGATCCAATTTCATAAGACTTACCGTTAAGCCTCTTGATTCCAGTAGAGCCCCGATAGAGGCTGCGGCTATACCTTTCCCAAGACCAGAAACAACTCCCCCGGTTATAAAGATAAATTTAGTTTGCATAAAATTATTATCTTTCTTTTTTGTAACAGTTTACAGTTAAAAAGTGTTGAACTTTAAAACGGGGAGACAATTTCCTCAAGCCAAATATATAATTCAATCTCCGCAAATATTGACAACAACATGTCTGGAATGTCCACGAGAGCGGTGTTCCCAGAGGAAAATTCCCTGCCATGTTCCTAAAAGCATTTTACCCGATGTTATTGGAATCTGCTCAGAAGTCTTGGTCAGAGCACTCCGGATATGTGATGGCATATCATCCTGACCCTCCAGTGTGTGAGTATAACCTAAATCGTTTTGCGGAACCAGCTTTCCAAAAAAATATTCCAAATCTTGTATTACATCAGGATCAGCATTTTCTTGAATTACAAGACTCGCTGAGGTATGGCGAACGAAAAGATTACAAAGTCCAGATTTTATTTCAGACTCACTAATCACTTGCTGGACCATGTGGGTGAATTCCTGAAGTCCTTTCCCAGGGGTTTGAATTTGTAGAATTTGCTGAAAAATTTTCATGGCATATCTTCATTTTAGGTGACAGGTAATTCAATCGTAAAGCAAACACCTCCGGCATCAAGATTTCGGAATCGGGTAAAACCATTGTGATCGGAAATTGTTTGACTGACAATGGTCAAACCAAGACCCGTTCCATGTTCTTTAGTCGTAGTGTATGGTTCAAAAAGATCGTCTGATATTTCTGGAGCAATACCGGTTCCATTATCCTCTACATCCATGCTAACAATGTTTAAATCCGGAACATGACTGGTACGAATTAAAATTTTGCCATTACGGAAAATTCTTGAAAGTGCACCCTTTTTTTCAATTGAACTGATTGCATTGTCGACTAAATTTATGACAACCCTTCGAATTTGTTCACTGTCTAGTGGAAGTTGAGGGAGCGTTTCACACAACTCTGTAGTCAAGGAAATTCTAGCAGGCATGTTTTCATGATAAAGCTGGAGTGCCTTACTAATAATATGATTAAGATTACTCATTTGGGGATTTGATTCTGGAATTTTAGCAAAATTTGAAAACTCACTAACCATCCTTTTGAGGTGTTGAACCTCATTGATAATAGTCTGAGTCGATTGCTGGAGGGCTACGTCATCAGAAACTTCTCCAGCATATTTCCTGTGTATACGCTCTGCTGAAAGCTGAATTGGAGTGAGGGGATTTTTTATTTCATGTGCAATCCTTCTTGCTACTTCGCGCCATGCCCGTGCACGCTGGAGACGCTGGATTTCAGTAATATTGTTATAAACACAAACCATACCAGCAGAAAGATCTTCCTTGTTCTTAAGAATAAGAAGAGTAGCAGAAACTTGAATCGGTCCCTCTTTTTTGTGGACGATAAGATTAATGGAAATGGAACGTTCTTTTGTCGTTTCAATTTGTTGTACCATTTCCTCAAACTTTTTAAGAGATTCTTTTTCCAGAACATCCCGAAAGTGTTTACTCCCCTCACTACTAGATTTCAGTTGAAGCATTTGTTTTGCAGAGTGATTCAATATTTCAATGTGTCCCTCCATATCTAAAGACATTACCCCGGTTGTGATGTTTTCTAAAACCAGCTCTACAAAACGAATTTGGCTTTCGAGTGTTCGATGACTTTCTTGGAGATGGTTAGTCGTTTTGTTGAGTGCAACCTGATTTTCAAGTAAATCACGGCTCATCGAATTAAAGGACTTCATAAGCAGGGCAAAGTCTTTATCCAAGGGTCCACGAAGTTCTACCTGATAACCTAACTCACCTTCAGAAACACGTTGTGTGGCAATTGCCAGATCTTCGATTGGCTGAACGAATCCCCGCGCCAAATAGAAGGCAAGCCAGGTTGCAACAAAAATGATGAACAATGTCATCAGGAGAAAAATAATTAAATAGTAACCGCGTACCAAATCCTCTGATTCTGTCAAAAATCGTGTATTCTGATCTTGAGCTATTATTTCATTGATAGCACCGGAAGCATACCGAGTGGCTATGGAAAAAACTTCTAAAAATAACTTCCTATTTCCAATGGAAACTGGCCTGATGTGACGATAAATGAATCGGTCTTCCAACTCTTCTGTGAACCAGGTCTGATCTTTAGATTTTAATTGATACCAAGTGTTTAAAGAAGGTTTTGACCAATAAGCTTGTGAGATTTCACTTGGCATCCATTGTTGAAAAAACTCTTGATTTTCGGAGTAAAGTGTCACATCTGCATCAATATTTTCCGGTGGCTTTGGGAAACTTAATTCCCCCTCGTTATTTTTCAACAAATGCCTCTCCCAGATTAAACTTTGGAGTTCCATGGTTTTTCGGAGATTGTCATGATAAGCTTCAGAAATGTTTTGCGCACTTTTAACCATCGATTCCTGCTGTCCTTCAAGCCAGGATTC
>CAZOTX010000202.1:0-3664 GCA_964582835.1 uncultured Pseudomonadota bacterium
ATTTCTTTGTCAATTTGCGATGCAGTCTTTTCACTATACTCCCGATCTTTACCAATATTCTGACCCAGAACATTTTGTCGGTTATCGTTCCCAAAAACGATCGGTCCGAATGTTTTATTCATACCCCAACGGCAAATCATATTTCTAATTGTATCCGTTGCCTGTTGGATATCATTGCTTGCACCTGTAGTTACTTCATCAAAAATAACTTCTTCTGCTGCACGACCGCCCATCGCAATAGTTATACGGTTACTTAAAAATTCAAGATCGTATGAGTGGTTATCATTCTCCGGCAAATATGCAGTCATCCCAAGGGCTCTTCCTCGAGGGACAATTGTTACTTTGTGTATTGGATCAGATTTTGGGAGGAGAGCCGAAACGAGTGCATGTCCAGCTTCATGGTAAGCTGTGTTGCGCTTCTCTTTTTCAGTCATGACCATTGACCGACGTTCTGTCCCCATCAGAACCTTATCCCGTGCCCATTCAAAATCAGCCAAACTTAACTCCGTCTTGTTGTTGCGTGCTCCTCCTAATGCAGCTTCATTAACCAAGTTTTTTAAATCTGCCCCCGAAAATCCTGGTGTTCCACGAGCAATAATGTTCATGTTAACTCCATCTTTCATTTGTACTTTCTTAGCGTGTATTTTCAAAATTTCCTCTCTACCTTTTACATCGGGCAAAGGAATAGTCACCTGTCGGTCAAAACGACCTGGTCGCAAAAGTGCCGGATCCAGTACGTCAGGGCGGTTTGTAGCAGCAATTACGATTATACCTTCCATACCATCGAAACCGTCCATTTCAACCAGCAATTGGTTAAGAGTCTGCTCACGTTCATCATTTCCACCTCCCATTCCCGAACCTCGACTTCCACCAACAGCATCGATTTCGTCAATGAAAATTATACATGGTGAATTTTGCCTTCCTTGCTCAAACATATCACGAACTCTGCTGGCACCAACACCTACAAACATTTCCACAAAATCGGAACCGCTCATACTGAAAAAAGGAACTTCTGCCTCACCTGCTACAGCCTTAGCTAGTAAGGTTTTACCTGTTCCGGGTGATCCGGACATCAACATACCTTTTGGGATTCTACCTCCAAGTTTTCTGAATTTAGCTGGGTCTTTCAGGAATTCAACTGTTTCTCCCAGATCGTCTTTAGCTTCTTCGATCCCAGCAACGTCAGCAAAAGTAACTTTCATTTCATCAGGTTCCATCTTTTTAGCACGACTACGTCCTATGGAAAATAATCCACCTCCAACCCCACCACCCTGCATTCTCCGCATCATTACCATCCAAATCCCAAAAATTAAAATGAAAGGTCCCCAATTTATTAAAATATTCATATACCATGGAAGGCTTTTTTCCGGCACATAATTGATAGGAATTTGATTAAGTCTAAGAAAATCGATTACACTTGGATCTTCTGCAGGAATATAGGCCCGGTAACCCAGTCCTCCTTGAGTGAATCCCTCTACTAAGGAATCTCCTACAAGCTGTGCATTAACAATTTCACCTGCAACAACAAGTGACTTGAAATCGCTGTAAATCAATTCTTTAGAACGTTGAGGTCCCGTTGCAACATCTCCACTGTTGAACATTCTTGCTAAAAAAAAGGCCAACACTACAAAACTTAGAATAATCAGAATATTCTCTTTTTTCATGATAAAAATGATCGCTAAGAATAATTAAAGTTATGGGAAATTATAAACACAATATACTACGAAAAAACACAATGTTCAAGTGCATAGAGTAGCATAAAACCAGCCTACAGTTAAGTAATTTTTTATACTCAAAATAATTTCAAAAGTTATTATAAAAGTATTTTTCACAATTAAAAAGATTTTTACATTAATTTTCTTGCAGATTTAAAGTTTGATCTTTTGGTGATCATAGCACAATTTTAGCTGAATTTGAATTATTTTTTAGAAGTGGTGATGACCAAACATTTCGATCACAATGATTTCGAGAAACTTACACTTGCAACAATAACTCCCGTCCCAGTGTTTTTACTTATTTTTGGAAATTTTGATTACTTTGATGAATTATTATAGTTCGGACGTATTGGTGTAAAAAACCCGCTAATATTGTTAAAAATATAATTCAGGTCCTTTGGGTTAGTCCTGACTTTAGGATAAATAGTGGTAGCTTGTTGGTCATACAGTTATGTGTATCGGCCTGATTACCAGTATGAATATTGATGTTTTTTTATTTAGTGGGCGGTTCTGAATTTTAACCAACCCCCCTCTTATATATGCTTATATGAAAAAACTTGTATTTTTAAAAATGGATTTATTTTTAAAATTTTTTTGATTTTATCAAAAGACAAAAAAACTTTTACTCAAAAGTTTGGAATCCTAATTGCAGGAGTCAAGATTCAAAATTCCTTCTTAAATAATTGTGTTTGAATCACAATTTTAAAATTCGGGGGAAAACCTCCAAAAATATCACACGCATTTTAAAAATAAGATGGCAGAACAAACAAGTCCTCTTTCGGATGTCAGGTTGCAGTTTCAGGATTTTTTCGGTTCATTAAGCTTCTCAAAGCGTATCACAATTTTGGTGGCCCTTGGAATAGTTTTGATCGGAATGGTGAGTATGATTTTTTTGGCAAACCGACCATCTTGGGCTCCTCTATACTCTAACATGGAACCAAGCGATGCTGCAGTGATAGTTGAAAAACTCCAGGAAAACCAGATCCCTTATTTACTCGCTCCAGGTGGAAGAACAATAATGGTTGAACCTCAAAGGATAGACCAAGCCCGCTTAACTTTGGCCAAAGAAAAAGTTACTCCAGGAAGCGGAGTTGGATTCCTTGATCTATTTGCAACACCAAGTCTTGGTGAAACTGAATTTCAACAAGGTGTTAAATTTCGTGTGGCTCAAGAAGGTGAACTAGCACGTCTGATTTCTAAAATTGATGTGGTAAAATCAGCAAAAGTTTCATTAGCTATTCCCCAAAAAACTTTATTTTCAGATAATGAGGATGAACCAACTGCCGCAATTGCACTAAATCTCACAAGTAGCGGAGCTGGTAGGGAACAAATTGAGACTATTGTACACTTGGTCGCAAGTGCTGTTGAAGGTCTTTCTCCCCGAAATGTAAAAATAACAGACCAAAGTGGAACTCTACTAAGTAAAGGTTTTTCTGATACATCTGCTGGCGGAAAAATGAACGATAATTACTCTTACAAAAGTCGCTTTGAAAAGGAGCTTGAGGTAAAAATAGTCAGGCAAATTGAGGAGGTTGTAGGAAAAGATCGTGTGAAAGTAAATGTTTCAGCGAACTTGCGTTTTGATCGGCAAACAATCAAAGAAGAACTGGTGGATCCTGATCAAACTAGTGTCGTCAGCGAACAAGTTGTTGATGAATCTTCAACAGGAACTCGATCAGTTCCTGTAGGACCTGCTGGAGTAACAACGAATCTACCGGAAGCAACAGGCCGGGAAGCAGCCACTGTTTCAGAGTTCAACAAGAAGAATTCTACTCGCAATTATGAAAGCAGTAGACGTGAAATAGTTTTAGAATCTGCTGTGGGTGAAGTAGTGCGCCTGAGCGTTTCTGTTCTCCTTGACAACAGACGTTCTCAAATACTAGATGAAAGTGGGAATTCATTAGGTCGTACTAACTCACCTTGGACTGAAGCAGAGAAAGAAACTATTG
>CAZOTX010000203.1:0-3662 GCA_964582835.1 uncultured Pseudomonadota bacterium
TCAGTGATAAAAAAACTAAACAAACATAAGGTTAGAAAAAATCTATATTTCATAAAAGAGCTTCTTTAAAGATTTTTTCAAGTGAAGTTTAATGTATCCGATTTGGTAGGGAATATTTTGGATGATCTTATAAAATATTTAAAGACATTATTCAGATCCCTGATGGGAAAAAATTGTTGTAAATACTATGGAGATTCTTAATTTATCAATAAAATCTTGGAAAATCTAGTCTTTTTCTATTTAACTTTTTTGGGGGGTGGCGGAGGGAAATTGATGTTATCGAGTAGAGTTATTCTTAAATTTTCTGTGATCAACCCTTCTAGTTCTTCAAAGGAAGACACACTAAAATTTAAATTCCCAAATTCTTATACATCATACCAAATAATGTCAAGTGACATTCTTATCGAAACTAATGTTATATTAGAAAAATAATACTCAGAATTCGAGAGTTTGGTGGGAATGTTGCAATTCCGATTGTGTTGTAATTTCTGAATCTGTAACTTTTCGATACTTACCGTTTCAAATTATTGAAGAGAAAGTGAATCCAACTAAATACGTTATAATTTTATTTTTTAGTTTAACTATCATTTCTTGTAGTGATGATAGTTCAACAAGTGATAGCAGTAGTTCTGGAAGTGGTTCCGTTATTGCTGAAGTGACAGTTGTAACTTCTCCATCAAATTCCAGCTCTCCAAATTACACCTTTTCATCAACTAAAGCTGGAACCATTACATATGGTGGTTCCTGCTCATCATCGACAACATCTGCGGCCAGTGGAACAAACACTATCACACTTACTTCTTTGAGTGATGGAACATATTCTAATTGTACAATTCTAGTTACCGATTCAGATGGGAATGTAAGCAACACTTTATCAATCACTTCTTTTAGTGTTGACGCGACTACACCATATGTTATTTCTACATCACCCGAAAATAGTGCAACTTCAGTCTCAGAAAATGATAATATCTCTATAACTTTTTCCGAGGAGGTAGATAATAGCTCAGTTACAACTAATTCATCTGGAACTGGTTGTACGGGAACTTTTCAGGTTTCTTCAGACAATTTTAGTACTTGCATTCAAATGTCGTCATCACCATTATCTTCAAATTCAGGTTTGACGTTTTCAGTAGATCCATCCTCGAGTTTGTTTTTTTCAACTACATACAAAATAAAAGTTACAACAGAAGTTGAAGATATTAATGGGAATAATATGACGAGTGATAATTTGACTGCAGATGGTTTCACAACAAAAAATTGGACTAAACAGTTAGGGTCATCTTCAAATGATGAAGGTTTAGGAGTGACAGTGGATTCTTCTGATAACATCTATGTTACCGGATTTACTGAAGGAGCACTTGATAACAACACCAATAATGGGGACAAAGACATCTTTTTAGTAAAGTATAACTCAGTCGGGGTTCACCAATGGACCCAACAGTTAGGTTCCTCTTCATATGACTCTGGTATTGGAGTGACGGTGGATTCTTCAGACAATATCTATATTACTGGAAAAACATTAGGTGGACTGGATAATAACACAAGCTCTGGGAATAGTGACATCTTTCTTTCGAAGTACAACTCTAGTGGGTCCTACCAATGGACCCAACAGTTGGGTACCGCTTCAAGTGAAATTGGGTACGGAGTTACGGTGGACTCTTCAAACAATATTTATGTTACTGGATACACGGTAGGAGACATTGACAATAATACTAGCTCTGGGAGCAAGGACCACTTTTTAGTGAAGTACAACTCTAGTGGGTCCTACCAGTGGACTCAACAGTTGGGAACCTCTTTAGAAGACTATGGGTTAGGAGTCGAACTAGATTCTTCCGATAATATTTATGTTACAGGATACACTTCGGGGGGATTAGACAACAATTCAAATTCTGGAAGCAGAGACTACTTCTTAGCGAAGTATAATTCTAGTGGAGCTTACCAGTGGACCCAGCAAAATGGAACTTCTTTTGGAGATTACGGGAGGGGAGTCACAATAGACTCTTCTGACAATGTCTATGTAACGGGTCAAACAGCAGGAGGACTTGATAATAACACTAACTCAGGAAGTATTGATTTATTCCTAGTGAAGTACGATTCCAGTGGTAATAGAAAATGGAGCCAACAACTAGGTACCTCCTCAAGTGAGATTGGATATGGAGTAATAGCTGACTCCTCAAACAATATATATGTTTCTGGATATACACTAGGAGGACTAGACGGAAATACAAACTCAGGAAGTGCAGACTTTTTTCTAGTCAAGTACAACTCGAGTGGTAGCAAACAATGGACACGTCAGTTGGGAAGCTCTTCATATGATTCTGGGTTTGGAATCACGGCGGACTCTTCTGATAATATCTATGTAACTGGAAAAACATCAGGAAGCTTTGACAATAAAACAAACTCTGGAAATAGTGACATTTTTCTTATTAAGTACAATTCAAGTGGAGTTAAACAATAGCCCAACTTATTAATCTCAAATGTCATATGGGTTAATTACTGTTTCACTCCATTTACCCAGTTTCCTACAACATTTGCGTTTTTGTCATAGACTATTCCATTCCAAACTTCACCATTCTTGTATTCTCCCACATACTTTCCATCTTTGTTATATTTTTTTACGTTCCACATTTTTCCTCCCTTGTACTCCCCTACGTATTTGTAACCACTAGGAAAAGTGAATGTTCCATGACCACCCATTCTCCCATTCTCCCATTCTCCCAAATATTTTCTTCCATCAGGAAAAGTCATTATACCAAGGCCATTGGGTTTCTCATTCTCTACATCTCCCTTATACTGAGGGTGGATATCTTTATCCCCAAATTCTCTTAATAGTACCCCAGAAGAAGTTTCCCATCCGTAAAGGATTTTACCACTATGTGAATCACCTAACAGTGGGGGAGTGAAAAGAAGGAGTGAGATGATGATTAGTATATGTCTCATAAAGTTCCTTTTTAGCTATTTTTTTAGAATATTCCGAATATAACATTTTTAGGTAAAATTTACAAGAATGTGTGGTTTTGCTTGGCAAAATTTGGACAGAAGGGTATAAATATGGTGTAGGAGTATTTAAATTTTTGTTTGAAGATTCAAAAATTAAAATTGTAATTTAAAATCTTTTAGATTGAAACAAATGAGTTATGTAGTGCATGTTACAGCTGTAGTTGAGGGAGATCTTGACCAAATTGAGATTCTAATAAATGATTACCGTTGCAAATGTCTGAAAAACCAAATTGGAATGGAACAATTTTTTGTTTGTCGGAGTGTTGAACAGAAAAATGTTTTTCTCTATACACAAGTATTTACAGATCAGGATGCCCACAGAGCCCATCTCGAAGGGGAGGATCCAAAATGGTTCTTTGAACAGATGTTCGAAAAAAAATTTGAATTTCAAGGACAGTGGGTTGCTGGGACTGAAATAACATCCTCTACTGGACAAATCTTGAACTAAAAATAAAGAAGGGAGATTGAAAAAAGTGGAATTGAAAATTTATTACAAAAGAAGAATCATGATCACCTTACCACGAGAATCCTTCATTGAACTTCAAAAAGGAACTGCTCTTCCTGTTTTTTGAAATAATTCTTCACAACGAGTTCGAATCTTATAGGAATTTGGCAAATTAATTGATATTTCTTGTAATTCGTGAAATAAGAGTAGTTCGTTT
>CAZOTX010000204.1:0-3646 GCA_964582835.1 uncultured Pseudomonadota bacterium
ATTGCAGAATCTGACTCATATTGAGCATTGGAAGTAGAACAGCAAGTGCGATAAAACCTACTGCTCCACCAAGAACCAAAATTAGAACTGGTTGTAATAGTGACGTCAGAGCTTCAAGCAATGTGTTTACTTCTTCCTGCATCCGGGACGCCACTTTTTCCAACAGCTCGTCAACTCGTGCTGCCTCCTCACCAATTGACACCACATGTCTCACGTATTCTGGGAAATATTCTATACGGGATATTGCAGCAGAAAGAGGTATCCCTTTGTTGTTCACATCGATAATAAGTTGATCAAGCTTTTTTATAAATAGTCTATTTACGACAACGTGTCTTGAAATTTCAAGAGAAGTTTTTAGATCAACTCCACTTTTAAGCAATGTCCCGAGCGTCTGGCAGTAACGGGCTACCATGACTTTAATTCTCAAGCGATTAAGTAGAGGTAGTTTCAGTTCAAGTAGATCTTGTATTTCACGTCCACGATTACTACGTAAAAACTTAGTCATTCCAATTAAAATTGTAGAAGTTGTTAGCAACAACAATAACCATTGGTTTACTACAAAATCGCTAACACCCATCAAAATTTGGGTTGGCAATGGTAGTACTGCAGACTGACTTTCAAAAATTCGGGAGATTTTAGGTACAATCGTTGTCACCATGAATATTACCACACCCAAACCAAAAAACATCATAAAACTAGGATAAATAAGGGCTCCCTTGATTTTGGATCCCAAACGCTCCTGCTCTTCATAATAGTCTGCAAGGCGACTCATAATAGTACTCAGATTCCCGGCATTTTCTCCCGAACGTACCATGCTTATGTACATGGGAGGGAAAACTTGAGGATGTATTTCCATTGCTCCGGCTAAAGATCCTCCTTCCACTACCCTACCCCGGATATCAGAAAGAATACTTTGAAATCCCGAATCATCAGTCTGTGGAATGATCAGTTGAAAAGCCTTGTCGTAAGGAATGGTTGCATCCAACAAAACCTCCAACTGTCGTGTGAATTGTGTTATTACCTTACTTGAAATTCTCTTCTGAAATGAAAAATGTGGAAGTTTAAATCTACCGTTTTTGTTAACTTTAGATAATTTTACTTTAGTAAAACGACTAGTCCGAATTTCTTTAGGGAATAGATCCTTGCTCCGCAAAAACTGTCGTACCTCAGATTCAGAAGTAGCATCTTTGGTACCTTTGTGCAAAGTACCTTCACCATCAAAGGCTTGATAGTTGTAAATCGGCATTACTGGTTATTCTTTTAAATATGTTTCCAAAGTTACTCTTGCTACCTGCAGATATTTGATGTCATAGATGTTAACAAGAGCATCTGATCAGCTGACATTCCATTTCCATAGATTTTCAAAACCATCATCAATTACGTTTTGACGACCTTTGCCATAAGGTACAAACTCTACTTCGATAGTTGGTGTTTAGTCTAAAAAGTTGACGCTTTGCAGTTTTGAACCTAAACTAGAAACTGTCTATTACTTTAATTATACACTAGGAACTTAATATGGCAATGGACTATCCTAAATTAAGAAGTGTGCCTGGATTTTCGTGGTTGGGCATTAACCTGGGCATTAAGGACGAATCTTTAGATTTTGGTGTTATAGCATCGGAGTGTAAATGTACCGCAGCAGGAGTATTCACACAAAATAATTTTCCTGGCGCACCTGTAATTGTAGGTCGTGAAAATTTACAAAACGGTCAGTTGCAGGCTATTGTAGTTAACTCAAAAACCGCCAATGTTGCCACTGGTATAGTCGGTATTGAGGATGCAAAAAATATGTGCCGTTGGACTGGAGAAGCTCTGGGGATTGATCCTGGTCTGGTCTTACCCTCTTCAACGGGCGTAATCGGAAGACGCCTACCAATCAAAAAAATTCGAGAAGGCTGTAAAATTATTCCTGAAAACCTAGGTTCATCTCCAGAATATATTGAAAATTTTGCCCGCGCAATCATGACGACAGATACACACCCAAAATGGTGTTCTTCTTCTATAGATCATTCAACTTTGCTGGGAGTTGCCAAAGGTGCTGGAATGATAGAACCTAATATGGCAACAATGCTCAGTTTTTTTGTAACTGATGCCGAATTAAGTTCAGAACAACTAAAAACAATTCTTAAATGTGTTGTTAATAAGTCATTTAACCGTATTTCAATTGATTCTGATACCTCAACAAGCGACACAGTAATAATTCTTGCCAATGGGTTAGCAGGTCCTGTTGATACTGAAAAATTTGAAAAAACACTCAGAAAAAATTCCGTACAATTAGCTAAAGAAATTGCTCGTGATGGAGAAGGATCAACAAAACTGATTGAACTAACTGTTTCAGGTGCTAAATCAAAGCAAATGGCTTTGCAAATATCCAAATCAATCATTAATTCGCCGTTGGTAAAAACAGCGATCCATGGGTCCGATCCAAACTGGGGGCGATTTGTAATGGCTGTCGGAAAAGTTTTTGAATATCCCGTCCCTATATCTGATTTGTCAATCCACTTTGGAGCAGGCAATCAAGTTCTAAAAGTAAACGCCGAAAATCATGATTCAGACACAGTTAATTTAGATGCTATTTCAAAATTACTCCAAAATCAGGAAATATTTTTGGAAGTCGTTGTTGGTGATGGAAAGTTTTCCGAAACAGTTTGGGGATGTGACCTGACAAAAGACTATGTTGAAGAGAATGCCTTTTACACAACATAAAACATACAGAAGATTGAAAAAGGGAGAAGTCTACTTGGAATTTGTAGGCAAATTGAAATAATTTTTGTAAGTCTTAAAAAGTCAAATCTGAATACGAAATGATTAATTGAAAGTTTATAATCTTAAATCAAAGAATATGAAAGCAGGTATATTATTGATAAACTTGGGGACACCAGACTCTCCTAGTACACGAGACGTACGGATTTATTTGCGCGAACTTCTATCATGTGAACGGGTAATTGATATTCACCCGGTTGCTCGATGGTTTGTACTGAACTTGTTAATCCTTCCATTTAGACCGAGAAAGTCTGCGAAAGCTTACAAAAAAATCTGGACAGATGAGGGATCACCTCTTCTGGTCAATTGTGAAAATTTAAAAACTGACTTGCTCAAGGAACTTGCTGAAAAAGATATTCCTTTAGAGTTGGGAATGCAATGCAGAAAACCTTCTTTGAAAACAGCAATTACTAAACTTCGTAGGCAAAATTGTGATCAAATAATTGTTTTACCATTGTATCCTCAATATGCATCCAGTTCATTCGGTGCAGCCATTGAAGATCTTTACAAAGTTATTTTAAACGACTGGAATATGTCCTATCTTCGGATCATTCCACCATTTTTTTCAGACTCACATTTTATTGATGCTTGGGCAAAAATTGGATTACCATATTTTGAAAAAAATCCTGATCATGTACTTTTCAGTTTCCATGGACTACCATTACGACATTTGAAGAAAAGCGATTACACTGAAAAATGGTGTAAAAACGACCATTCCTGTTGTAACGAGATAATTGATGAGAATCGTAATTGCTATAGTGCACAGTGTTACCAGACAGCAAAATTGATAGCCGAAAGATTAAATATTGAAGAAGAAAATTGGTCGGTAAGTTTTCAATCTCGTTTAGGTCGTGATGAGTGGATCAAACCATATACTGAGCCA
>CAZOTX010000205.1:0-3640 GCA_964582835.1 uncultured Pseudomonadota bacterium
CAGATATGATAGTGCCAAATGTTGATGATTTAACAATACTTATTAAATCAGAAACGCTTGTGTAACGCCAAAGCCCACTATAAATATTTGTAAATACATTAATTGATAATTTTGAAAAAATCAAAATAACCAATATTGTATATAAACTGCTAAAATGAAATTCAGGGATTTGAAAATCAAATCTTAATAGATAAGCACCAAATGCACTTAATGAAATAACAAATGAATCCGCTAGTAATAGGAGCCATACATTTTTTCGACGCAATCCAGCCATTTTAGTAAAACCTCAGATTTACATCCGAAAATTAGTATTATTCAAATAATAATACAAAATAAACATACTTGATAAAAGTATATACTATTTAGGATGGCCACGAAAAACTACAATGATTGTTTTAATCAAAATATTTATATCTAAACGTAGATTCATATTTTCAATATAATAAAAATCATATTTTAACTTTTGATGCACATCTTTGACATTAATATCAAAGCGCTGCTTGATTTGAGACCAGCCTGTTACACCGGGTCTGATTTTAAATCGCCTATTATAAAATGGATAAGTATTTTTCAACTTCTCTACGAAATAGGGGCGTTCAGGTCTAGGACCAACTACTGACATTTCACCTTTTATAATATTAATTAGCTGCGGTGTTTCATCAAAATGAAAACGACGTAATAATCTTCCAATCGTTGTAACTCGATCATCTGCAGTTCCTGCCCAAACCGGGCCTGTTTTTGCTTCTGCATCAGATATCATTGAACGAAATTTAATTATGTAAAAAAGATTACCATCTTTACCCATTCGTCCTTGTTGATAAAACACCGGGCCACGAGAATCAAGCTTAATCAAGATAGCAAAAACTAACCAAATTGGAATACATATTAATAAACCAATAATACCAATAAATAAATCGATAACCCGTTTCAATTTTTGTGAATAAAAAGTATCTAAATTCAAATTAATATCAATTAAAGGAACCCCTACTAACTGATTTGTTCTAGCCAAACCAGTTACAACTTCGTACATATCAGGAAGAATCTTTATAGATATTGGAGATCCGTTAGCTTTCGAAATAGAGCTCATGATTCTTTCCGGCGTAGGTCGGTCAAGTGCTATAATGACATCATCAATTCTATTGGATTCAATTATTCCATTAAATTCAGATTCGTCCCCTAAAATATTCATAGGCAATCTTTGTTCATCAAATGGGTTTGGATCATCTTCAGCACGAATGAAACCTTTTACATTTAATCCGTGATATGAATGATTTGAAAGTTCATTAAATATTGCTTCTCCTCTTCTATTTGCTCCTAGAATTAAAGCATCATTTAATCCAATGTTTCTATTTAACAAACTTTTTTGAATTGTGTGAATAATGAATCTATTTATGATTAAAATTCCTAAAAATATTAAACCATAGGATAATGTGTCTTTAAAGTTTATATCAAGTGAAATAAGTCCAAAAACATGACTTGATATCATTATTATTAAACAACTATAGACAATCGGAAAAATTCGAATAATCTCTTCAAATCTTGAAAGAGTTGCTTTAGTATCATAAAGGTTAGCAATGTAAAAAATTGGAAACCAACATAATTGAATTAATACGGCTATTCCAAAAAACCCAAACGGTTGATTTAGCGACAAATTCTCTAAAAAAATATTTTGCGGGATTATATACAAGGCAATATATCCTGCAACTGTATCTGACAATACCAGTAAACAAAAAAGAACCCTATTGTAATATATTTTATTCAATTTTAATTATTTTCTATGATCTGAATTTCACTTATTAACGTAGAAATTAATTCTTTTTTCCTTAAATTTTTTGTGATATATGTCATACCATTAATTCCGTCGCTAATACATTTATCAGAATTTTCAAAATAATTTATAATAGCTTTTGATAGTAAAATAGGATTTTCAGGTTCAACAAGAATACCACAATTAGAATCATTAATCAAAGACTCTGCCTCTCCTTTAATACCAACGATTAGAGGTTTGCCACAAGCCATATATTCAAACATCTTTGATGGAAGAGCTGACTGAAATAAAGAATGGTTTAATAAAGGTACTATACATACTGATGCTTTCTTTATCCATTTAATTAAATCATTTCGATTCATAGTGTTATGAAAAAAAATATTTTTTAGTTTTTTAGATTTTACTAGATCTATTAATTCACCTCTGCATACTCCATTTCCAATAAACCTGAAATCTATTGGATATTTATCTAATAATTGAGCTGCTTCAATAATTGTTTCTAGCCTCTGGGCTAATCCAAAATTCCCACTATAAAGTACTGTAAAACGTTTATCTGTTTTAATTCTCAATTTTTCACTTGTTGTAATAAAATCCTCACTAATTCCATTTAATAAATGTAGCTGAGGCTTGCAGGATTGTAAAAAATATTCTTTTTTGAAATAATTACTAAAACCTGGTACAGAAAAAATAAATCCTCTAGCAGAATCGTAAATGATTGATTCTATTTTTTTCCCAAAACTATAAATAAAGTTCTTCTTAATTTGCCCCAATACGAATGCGGATTCAGGCCATATATCTCTAATATCTAACCAAAAGTCCACTGACTTACATTTTTTTAAATAAACACCGATTAATCCAACAAATAGAGGTGGCGAAGAAATAATAACTAAATCATGGTTTTTTATCTTACACACATTAAATAAGCCACTAATCATAAATACAAAATAATGAATCATTTTTTTTATAAGAGATTTTCGGTCATTAACGCCTGCTGCTGATCGAATTATTGTTAAATTTGGTGAAACAATTTCTTTTTTTACCCAACTCCTATTATAACCAGGGAAATAGTTACCTTTTGGGTAGTTAGGAATTTCGCATAAAACAGTTACTTGGTGACCTTGTTTAATCATTAAATCGGTGTAATCACCCCAGCGCGAAGCAGCTGCCCCAATTTCAGGTGGAAAATATTGTGCTATTAATAACACATGCATACGTTTTATAAATTAGTTATGGGTTAGTTAACGGTAGAATTACGAAAGAATAATCTGTTGCAATATGATTGGTTAAGTTAACCTGTCCTGAGCCATCTAATTTCATCATATATATTTCCCAATTACCATCTCTTGTTGATTGAAAAATAATTTTTTTATTATCAGGATAATATCTTGGATTCCAATCATCCCCTGGATTATTTGATAGATTTTTCAAGTTTTCTCCCTTTTCATTCATAATATAAATTTCCTTGTTTCCATCTCTTTCGGAAGTAAAAATTATAGATAAACCATCCGGAGAAAATATTGGTTCATAATCTTGATTAGGATTATTAGTCAATTTTTTTTGATCAGTTCCATGGGAATTCATTATATATATATTTCGGTTTCCATCTCTTTCGGAAGTAAATACAATTTTCTGTCCATCTGGGGAAATAGCATTCCCATGAGAAATTATATCATGTGACGAAACATTACGTGTTAAATTAATATTATTTCCATCTAATAAATTTGAAAAGAAAATTTCCATTTTCCCTTTTTGCCATGCTTGATATATAATGAAGGATCCATCGGGTGAAAACTGAGGATATTTTTCATAATAAGTTGTATTTGTTAAGTTTGTTTTATTTGATCCATCTGAATTCATTATAAAAACATCATA
>CAZOTX010000206.1:0-3640 GCA_964582835.1 uncultured Pseudomonadota bacterium
CAAAATGTTTCCCATTTGAAAACATTCTTTCTTGTTGCTGACTAATGCAATCCAGGCCTCCGTTATTATCAATCACAACAGTGATAGGCAGACTCTCTTGAAAGGCAGCTTCAATTGATAATCCGCCTGATAAAAAAGCTCCATCACCACTAATGACGACAATATTTTTATCAGGATGTAAATTTTTTGCTGAAATGCCAAAACTAACACCAACACCAAGTAAAGAATAACTCCCAGGATGCATTATTCCACCCAATTTTTGGCCTTGCCAACCAGCAATATTTACAGCAATTTCTGACCAAAAGTGTGTATTTCCTCCGTCAAAAATTAACCAGTCATTCTCTCCAAGCTCAGCCTGCACATCAAGACTTAACTGAAGAGGATGGATTCGTTGATCCTCAACAGTCTCTTTTGCTAACTTTTCACTCCATTCAGCAACCCAGCGTGCTCGTCGTGTCTTTTGAAGCTCGAACCAATCGCACCATGTAAGATTTAAACATGTTAACTCTTGCAAAAATGCTCCGGGATCAGAGAGTAATACCTCATCCGCTGCAAGATTGTAATCTAATTCTTCATGGCTACCGTTAATACAAACCAATGTCGTAGATTCTGGGAAAAATGGAGGATTACCAAAATTCATTTGGTTATCTAAGCGTCCACCGAGCATTAAAATTAAATCACTTTCTTGAATGGCCGGTTTTGATGGGGTATATTGATGAAAATCAGCCAACCCCATATAAGCCTCATTTTCCTCGCCCAAGAGCTTTTGATGATAAGGAACATTAAAAATAGGTATTCGTAAAGTCTTACCAGCGTTTTCCAATAATTTCTCTGCACCAGACCACCAGATTCCATGCCCCCCTATGATTATAGGGCGTTCTGCTTTTTGCACCAATTCTAGGACTCGAGATAAAGAAGATGGATCTGGCCAGGCACGAGGTAAAGGACGAATTTTTCTATTATAAGGTCGCTCATTCAATCCAGCATCAATAGGAAAACTAGAGAACATAATATCCACTGGTAAACTAATGTGAACAGGGCCTGGGTATCCAGTAGTTGCAGCAGCCCATGCCCTATCAACAAATTCCCTAATGCGTTTACCCCTGTTTATACTAACAGAATACTTCGTTAATGGGGCTGCTATTGCCACATCGTCAATCTCTTTAAAACCCCCAGAACCTTGGCGTTTCTGGGTGGATGATCCTGTAATAAAAATAACTGGAGATCTTTCCCCCCAGGCTTCCAACATGGCCGGAACTGCGTTGGCAAAGCCTTCTGGCCCAACCAAACAAACTGCTGGTTTGCGGGTAATCCGAACATGTCCATCTGCCAAATGACCTGCCACTTGTTCATGCGGACAATTTATTACAGAAATTTGACATTCCATCATCCCCTCAAGTGCAGGATTACAAAAACCTCCGGCAAGAGTGAACACTTGGTCAACACCTTTCTCTTTTAACGCAAGCGCCAAAAGTGATCCTCCACGAACATTTTTTTTATTCATTCTTGACTCCTCGCCAAGACATAATTGTCAATTTCGTTAATACTCTTTACACCAATTTGAGCCATTACAATATTTATATCCTCAGTTAATATCGAAAATATCCTTTCAAGTCCGGGCTTACCTGCAGCTGCTAAGGCATGCAATATTGGTCTACCTAAAAAAGTAAAATCTGCTCCACATGCAAGAGCTTTCACAATGTCACTTCCGTCCCTTATTCCACTATCGAAGGCAATAGGATAATCCTTTCCTAAGGCGTTTCGTATTAATGGTAATACTTTAATTGCTGCTGGTGCTCCATCCAATTGACGGCCTCCGTGGTTTGAAACCCAAACCCCATCTATTCCTATTTTTTTAATTCTTTTTGCATCCTCAACAGACAAGATCCCCTTAACCAAAATTTTACCTTTCCATATTGAACGAAGCTGATTTAAAAATTCCCAATTGGCTCCCATTCGATTTGCATTTCGGTCAAATTTTTCATCTCCATTTTGAAAAAGAATTGGCTTAGGAATCCCCGTAACTAAAGTTCTTAATGACCAAAATGGGTGTCTGGCGAAATCAAAAAATTGACTCAAACCAATGGTAAAAGGTACTTGAAATCCATTACGAAGTTCTCTCATTCGTCTTGCCGCCTGCGGAACATCTACAGTTAAAATTAAAGTCTTGTAGCCTATTGATTGAGCTTTTTGAGCTAATTCCAAGCTCTTTTCTGCCCCAACTAAAACATAAAGTTGAAACCAACTGTTGTCCCCTCCAGCAGTATGAACTTCAGCTAAATCAGTCGAAGTGGCTGTAGCTAAACAATGTGGGAAACGACGATTTTTTGCAGATTTTGCCATTAAAATATCTGCATTGGGATATGCCAAATTGCACATTCCCATAGGAGCAATACCGAATGGCTGACTGTAACTGTTTCCCATAAATGATGTAGTGAGACTGCGCTCCCTAACATCTACTAAAGCCCGAGGTAAAAGTTTAACATCATCAAATGCAGTTAAATTCTCTTTTGAAGAAATTTCTCTACCAGTAGCACCTTCAATGAAATCATAAATTAATTTTGGCAGTCGATATTGTGAAATAAAGCGAGCATCATTAGAATCAAAAATTTTTTCTATGTCTCCCATTGTAATGCTATATGGATTTTAAAAACTAATTAAAGATTAGCAAAGTTACAGCCTTCAAAACATCTTAAGATTTTTTAATGTAATTTCTCAAACCAATTTTTAGATTTAAAAAATCATAATCCTAGTAATTATTTCTATGTATTTTCCCACCCATGACACGTTTAAAAGAATCTATTATAAACTTATTTTTTTAAATAATAGTAAGAGAATATAAACTTATTAAAATTTTACCAAGCCATTTTTTTGATCTACTTCTGTTAATTACAATAAATTTTAAAAAATAATTTGACAAAAATTCTTTTCAGTGATATTCATTGCTTAAAACATAGACGAAAGTTTTATTTCTCCGGTCAATCTTGGCTTATAAATCAACTTTTTGGAGGAACAATCAATGAAAATTTCAATAAAAGTAAACGGCAATACATACGAACATAATGTGGAACCTCGAACGCTTCTTGTACAACATTTACGAGAAAATCTTCGACTAACGGGAACCCATGTAGGTTGTGATACCAGCCAATGTGGGGCATGCACCATCCATGTAAATGGAGTGGCAGTAAAAGCCTGTACTATGTTTGCGGTTCAGGCAGATGGTTCGGAAATAACTACCATTGAAGGTTTGGCAAATGATGGAGAACTTCACCCAGTTCAAAAGGCTTTTTGTGAAAACCACGGCTTGCAGTGCGGATATTGTACTCCTGGAATGCTCATGACCTCCGTGGAATTGTTGAAAAAAAACCAAAATCCAACGGAAGAAGAAATCAGACATGGGCTTGAGGGTAATTTCTGTCGATGTACAGGGTATCACAACATCGTAAAATCAATTAAAGCTGCGGCTATTTCAATGCAAGGAGGTGACTGATGGGTAAATATATTGGAGAAAGTGTTTTAAGAAAAGAAGATCCGAGACTCGTTACCGGAGAAGCAAAATATTTGGAAGATATACAATTATCTGGGATGGTTCATGCGGTAGTGAAAAGAAGCGATTACGCCCACGCAAAAATAAAAAACA
>CAZOTX010000207.1:0-1518 GCA_964582835.1 uncultured Pseudomonadota bacterium
AAATTAAATTTTCTCAGATACTACTGTAATTTTTGACCAAGCCTTTTTGAGTACTTTTTTCACAGTATTTTGATCTTTTCCTTCTGCAAACAAAAAACCCAAATACCGCCCCCCCTTTGGAAGTGGTTCTAGCATTTCACCGGGTTTGATAATTGTTTGAAGTTCGGTTATCCCCTTTAAATTAATGGCTGCATCGATGCCTAGAATTTCTTTTAAAACCCCCCTTTTTTCAGTTGGCATCATCATGACACCTTTGGCTTTATCGATTAGTTTAGCTTTATTGACATTACGTCCTAATGCAGAACGAAGAATTAATTCCTCCAAGCTCATATTCCCAGTGAATTCAAGAACTCTTGAACATAAACCACCTATACTCCTAGCAGCACATTCCAGGATGTAATTCCCACGATTGTTAATTCGAAGTTCTATATGGACAGGCCCTTTGCGTATTCCCAAAGCCTGCAAAGAAGATTGTGCAGTTTTTAGTATGGAAAACTTAAGATTCTCATCCAAAATTGAGGGAGCTATAAAAATTGTTTCCGGGAAAGTAGGACCTTCGAGTGGCTCAGGTTTGTCGAAAATGGCTAAATCTATTAATTGCCCATTGCTGACCAAACCTTCAATGGACACTTCTCTGCCAGGAATATATTCTTCAACTAAAATCCAATTCGCTTGATCACCTCCTTTTTTCTTTACTTCCTGTTTTGAAAGTAAATCAGTTAGCATTTTAAAACCTTTTTTGAATTCCTCAAAACTGTTAATACGGAGCACCCCCTGACTGGCAGATAGAAAAGTTGGTTTGATAACACAGGGGAAGCTTAATTCAGAAAAAATTTCTTTTTGCTTTGCATGAACTGAAAAACGTTTAAAAATAGGGACTTTCAGTCCATATTTTTTCAATTCACTTCGCATAAGATACTTGTTCTTAGTCAGCTTTACAGACTCTAATGGATTGTGATCGATGCAAAGATATTCACTAAGTTTTGCCGCTAAAATTATCGACTCTTCATCAACACCTATAACTGCTTTCAAATCATAGCGTGAAGACCATTCAACAATATTTTCTAAACTCTTCTCCCAATTCTCAAAATTAATTGTTAAAATATTTTCAGGATAATATTCATTAAATACCTGATACTTATCTGTGATTATATGTACTTTAAGGTCTAATTTTGTAACTGCATTCATAAACGAATTGGTCCTGTAACTCGACGATGGAATAATAAGGATTACCGAGGTATTTAAGCAGTTCATCTAAAAGACCTTGTCTCTATCAAAATAATTTTCGATGTTTAACTTAATAAATATACATAAAGAGCTGTATCAATCTTGATTGCAGTAGTTATGTAATGGCAACAGGAATCCTTGAAATTAACTTTATCATTTCCTCCTTCAATCTCTTCAAAGTAACCGCAATCTTCGGGAATCAAGCTAAAAAAGATAGTTGAGTCGTCCTTTCAAGTAATTCCTGATGTAATTTTATTATGTCATAGGTAATAATGGAATTATAAAAAAAGA
>CAZOTX010000207.1:1618-3639 GCA_964582835.1 uncultured Pseudomonadota bacterium
AAATTGAACTGATTTTCACCGTTCACAAATTTAAATGTTTTCATCTTAATAGCAAAACCTTGTTTAAAAAAATTTGTACATTCAAAAGATTTTTGAATATTAAAAAGTTGCATTTTTTTATACTACATGATGTGATGGTCTGTTGAATTTGATTATGAGTGTTTTTCTTGAATTAAAGGATTAAGATCTTGCGAAACAATATTATGGTTTTAAGGCGCATTTTCCTGATTGGTTTGAATTTGTCTGTTTTTTTCCTAGCATTACACCCATCGTCGGCTCTTTCAGAAGAACAACCCATTTCCTTCAGCCACAAACTCCATACAGTTCAAAATGGAATAGCCTGCCAATATTGCCACCTTTATGCCCGTCGTTCATTTTCTTCTGGAGTTCCCCCAGTTAGTACTTGCATTGGTTGCCATGGTCCAAAAGAACAAAAATTGGTCCTGCCAGAAAGCGCAGAAGTAGATAAAATGAGGACTTTCTGGTCAAATAAAGAACCTATTCCGTGGATAAAAATTCATGACATTCCAGATTTTGTCCGATTCCCACACAAAGATCATATAAATTCTGACAGTAACAGACTGTTAGATGATGCAGGTGCAGGATGTAACATTGAGAACGAACCAAGAAGTTTGGAATGTAAGTTGGCTCAATTTAGAACTGGAGGCAGCGAAAGATGTATGGCTTGCCATGGTGACGTACGAAAAATGGACGTGATAAAACAGGTTGATGAAAATTTTGGTAAAATGGGCTGGTGTATGGAATGTCATTTACAGGTGAAAGGTGCAAAAGAACGAAAACGTTCCGGAAACACAATGGCTGGTTGGTACCACGCAAAAGAGATGGACAAAAAGCGTGAATCTGATATTGGTTTAGTTAATGATAAAGGATACCACAACCCCAATTTACTGGACTGCTACACATGCCATTATTAAAAAACGAACAGTGGAGAATGAATCGGAGAACCAAATGAAGAAGGGAATTAGTCGAAGAAATCTATTCAAATACATGGGGGTAGGTGGTGCAACTGCTGTAGTGGCTGGTTGTGAGAAAAAACCCGAAAAGCTTATACCGATGTTGGTTCCGCCAACAGACTATGAATATACTCCACATACCGCATATCGTTACATGACCACTTGCCGTGAATGCGATGCCAATTGTGGCATGATGGTAACAACTCGAGAGCATCGTGCACAAAAAGCTGAAGGGAATCCAAACCATCCAGTCAATCAAGGAGCACTATGCGCACGTGGGCAAGCCTCTATGCAATCTCTTTATAGTCCAAATCGACACTCTCATCCTGTGGCTGACGGGAAGAAGATTCCCTGGGAAGAAGCATTGAAGCAATTTTCTGCTATTATTCAAGTAGCTTCGGGGGCAATAACATATTTAGGAAAACCTGCTTCAGGAAGTGAGGGACGTTTCGTTGACGAATGGCTGCAAACCATGGGAGGAGGGGACCGTGTTAAATTCAATTTACTGACTCAAAAGAGTCAGATTGAAGCAAATAAAATCTCTTTTGGCTATGCAGATATACCTGAATATGCTTTTGAAAAGGCTGGAGTTATTCTTAATTTTAGTACAGATTTTCTTGAAAATTGGGGAAATCCAGTTGAAAATGCTCGCCGATTTACAGAAATGCATGTCTATAAAAACGGAAAGAAAAACAAGTTAATTCACATCTCACCACATGTCTCCCTAACTGGGGCAAAAGCAGACAGTTGGATAGTAATTAATCCTGGAACAGAAGGACTAGTTGCTTTGGCGATTGCTTCAGTCATACAAAAAAAAGATGGAACTCACAAATTTCTAGAAAAATATCTACAATCTTATTCTCCAGAAAAAGTTGCGGAAGCAACAGGTGTTTCGGCTGATGTTTTGAGAGAGTTGGGAAAAGAGGTAATGGAGCACGGACCATTGTTAGCGCTTGGTGGAGGCAATGTGTCGGCAACTGACCAAAATGTAGAAGCATTAGTCGCTGTAAATATTCTTAATGCTGTGTCGGGAGCACTGAACAAAAC
>CAZOTX010000208.1:0-3632 GCA_964582835.1 uncultured Pseudomonadota bacterium
GGCCTTCAGGATATCGTTTGAGTGATACGTGGCCAAAACTTGAAATTTAAAAAAGGAAAATTTATAAAAAATTTGTCGGTTTCTTAGAAGGAAATAGAATCTTTAGTGGATTTTCAGTAGCCTAGGTCATTCCCTCTTCCAATTGAAAAGCATTCCATCTATTACATTTCGCACACACAGATCTAGATATATAACTTAAGCGACCGGACGAAAAGTTTGAGGGTTTAAAATTACTGGTTTTGTTTCTCGATGTAATTTGTAAATCCCCAAAGGGTATATACCTGGGGACACTGCAGTAGCATCTTTTACAAGAATTCCCCACGCAGTACATTTTGCTCTTAAAAAGATTTTTAAAATTTCTGGTAAAAGGTATGCTCGTCAGCTATATAATTTGCACTCAATCTATCCTCACCTAGTTGTTCCATAATCTGATTCTCGTTTTTGTGCAGTTCGGAAAAAGTCCCGTTACCTAGCTGTGTTGAGCATTTTGCTCCTGCATCTATAGCCTTCTTAATGAGTTCATTGTATTTAGAAGTGTGTCCTATAGAGACTATTATTACAAACTCAACTAATTTATCAATGAAAGTTTTGGCTTCATCGACTTTATGATCCAGCGTCACCTGTTGAAAATTTCTTCAGGGAGAATCCTGTAAACTCAAAAAAAACTATATCAGGAACAAACTTTTTTCAACATTGTGACAGCCGCAATATCCAGGCAGTTTTGAGAAAAATAGTTCTTCCAGATGATACCTGGTACGAGGGTCTTTGCTAATGAAGAAGAGCTTCTTACTTCTTCCAAAGCAGAAAGGCATTTCCTTAAGTGTATTTAAGATTCAGTGATAATTGAACACAAACAGTCGTCACTCCAGTTGCCACCATTGCCCCAAGAGCCTGTCGAAAAGAATTTTAAGAGAGGTCAGCACAGTTGGAATTGACATCTGCGAAGCCATTTACCTGTAAATCTACCAGCCCTAGAGTTTTTACACATTTTTATGATTTACTTTTAAACAAGATGGATTCAAGTCTGTAACAGGAAGTTCAATAATCGCCATGAATTTTTTTGATTAAATCTATCTAAGAAAATTTGATAATTATACTTTTGAAAAAAAATTACAATTCAGGATAAAATTGGAAAATTTTGTAAAATTAGTAATATTGGCTTTTTATTACATAAGCAAAGCTTTGTAAATTTATAAAAAAATTCTACTTTAAAAATGTTGAACAGTATTAAATGCTGATATAGACTAAATGATTTAGATATTCTACTCTAATATAAAGCTGATAGCATGACACTAACGGAGCAGTTAATTAATCTGATTGAAAGCAAAGCGATAGAGGATCTAGACATTGAAGAGGCGTCGTGGTTTGTTCTTGACGCAATTGCAAATTTTGTTGCAGGACGAAATACTGAGCAAGGAAGAATTATTGAAAGATGGTACTTGGATGAGCCCTCGAATACCTTACGAACAGTGCTCTGGATGGGAGCATCAATGCACATTCTCGAAGTGGATGATTTACACCGTCAGTCAGTCGTTCATCCGGGCTGTGTAGTAATACCAACTGTACTTTCACTTGGAATGAGAGAGGACATCAGTGGTCTTCAGATGCTGGGAGCAGTGATCAAAGGTTTTGAAGCATGTACGAGGCTAGGTAATTCTGTGGGTCCTGCACATTACAAAATATGGCACAACACGGCGACCTGTGGCACTTTTGGAGCAGCTTATGCCGCAGGATCAATACTTGGGCTGGGAAAGCCCCAGCTCCGTGATGCTCTAGGCAATGCCGGTACACAGTCGTCCGGGTTTTGGGAATTTTCTTCAAGTGGTGCTATGAGCAAGCACTTACATGCTGGCCGGGCCGGCCAATCCGGACTACTTGCCGCAGATTTAGCCGGTCTGGGTTTCAGTGGTTCACCAACAATTCTGGAAGGCAATCGTGCCTTCTATGCGGCATGCTGTCCAGATGCAAATCCAGCAGCCTTATTTGAAGATCCAGAAAATTCTTGGCAAATTCACAACACTTCAATAAAACCTTGGCCCTGTTGCCGTCACACCCATCCTGCAATAGATGCTGCGTTAGAACTTTCAAACAGTTTGAATGCAGAAGATATTGATAAAATCGAGATAGGAGTAACACAGGCTGCATTAGATGTTTGCGATAAACCGACTCCGAAAACTCTTTACGATGCCAAGTTTTCCTTGCAGCATTGTGTATCAATAGCTATACTTCGTGGTCAAATTGGATTCGATTCTTTTGAATCCGAAGCACGGCGACAAGCTTCCAGATGCGCGCAGAAAATTAGTTTAAAATGCAACAAAGATATTGAAAAAGCATATCCTGATGCCTGGGGTGTGGAAGTTAAAGTTAATTTATTGAACGGGAAAGTGCATAGAGTTCATCGAAAACACACCAAAGGTGATCCGGAAGCACGACTATCGTCCATAGAAATGTGTGAAAAAGCAAAGATGCTTTTTCGTTATGGAGGTGTTGCCAATGCCGAAGATTGGATAGACTGTATTCTAGGACTTTCACGGGAGTCATCCTTTCTAAAATGTGATTTAATAAGCCTGCTGAACGTTTCCTCAAAAGAAAGCGGGAAAAATCGCCTAAATAAAAAATTCAAAAACCCAAACCAAAAGAAAAAATATGGACAAAGAACGATTTGAACGAGGGCTGGAAGCAAGAAAATCAGTACTCGGAACTGAATATGTGGAAAAAGCACTGGCAATGGCTGATGACTTTAACCGTGAGTTTCAAGAACAACTCACAGAGTTCTGTTGGGGTTCTTGCTGGGGAAACGAAACATTAAACCGGCGTCAGCGAAGCTTGCTAAACTTAGGAATGATTGCAGCACTAAACCGCATGGTGGAGTGGGAAATTCACTTTCGAGGTGCCATCAAGAACGGTATAACACGTGAAGAACTTAAGGCCATTTTGCTCCAAATATCGGTATACTGTGGAGTCCCAACAGGGGTGGAGTGTTTTCGCATTGCCCAAAAAGTGTTTGAGGAACTAGATGATGCTTAGTGAATAAATTATCTTTGAAAACTTATAATTATGAGGTTGAATTATGAATTATGAAGTAATAGTTTCATGTGCAGTAACTGGAGCAGGTGACACAGTCGGGAAGAGCCCACATATTCCAGTAACACCTGAAGAAGTAGCGAATGCGGCCATTGAAGCAGCAAAAGCTGGTGCGGCTATCGCACACATTCATGTTAGAGATCCAGAAACTGGAAAAGGATCACGTGATCCGGAATTATTTAAGGAAGCAGTAGATCGTATTCGCTCAAGTGATACTGATGTCGTAATTAACTTGACCTCTGGTATGGGAGGTGATTGGACTCCGAGTGATGAAAATCCGTCTATGCCTGGTCCAGGAACAGACATGATCGGGCCACTTGAGCGTCTAGCCCATGTGAAGGAATTGCTTCCGGAAATATGTAGTCTTGATTGTGGGACTTTGAATTTTGGCGATGGGAATGAAATATACATTGCTACTCCACCATACCTGAGAAAAATGGCCGAGTTGACGAAAGAGTGGGGGGTCAAACCTGAATTAGAAGTTTTTGAACTCGGGCATCTCCGTTTCGCCAAACAAATGATTGTCGAAGGTCTGATCAACGAACCAC
>CAZOTX010000209.1:0-3628 GCA_964582835.1 uncultured Pseudomonadota bacterium
ATTCCACACTTGAAACGTCCCATCCCCTTGAGGCATGTGAACTAACAACTTTGCTTAAACAGGAATTCCCAGATGCTATTTCCGGTTTTCATTCTTACCGTGGTGACGAAACAGTCATAATAGAAAGGACTGCATTGGAATCTGTGTGTCGCTTTTTACGAGATGATTCCCGTTGTTCTTTTGAGATAATGATGGATTTGACGGCAGTGGATCGTCTTGAAATGAACATTAATCCACGCTTCGAATTGGTTTATCATTTTAAGTCTTTGACACATTCTCGACGTTTAAGGCTGAAGGTTGGCTTAGCCGAAGATGATTGCAAAATAGCCTCAATTCATCATTTGTGGAAAGCAGTAGACTGGTATGAACGAGAGTGTTTTGATATGTTCGGGATTATTTTCGAGGAACATCCTAACTTGAGAAGGATTTTGATGTACGATGAGTTTGAAGGACATCCGCTCCGAAAAGATTTCCCAATTGATAAACAACAGCCTTTGATGGAACTCAAAGAGGTGGAGGAACGGTACGTCTACGGGAGACACGAATGAAAGAAATGACCTTACTTCAGCCACATAATGTGGGTGCTTCGAGTGGAGAAGACTTTTCCTCCTCAGTTATGAGCATTGAGATTGGCCCAGCTCACCCAGCCATGCACGGAATTGTGCGCTTTACTACTCATTTGGACGGAGAATTGATAGTTGGAATGGAGCCGGAAATCGGCTATCTGCATCGTGGGTTTGAAAAGGAATCGGAAAACTCAAAATGGATTCAGGTTATACCTTATACTGATCGTCTGAATTATGTTTCTCCTTTGCTAAATAATATCGGTTATTCAATGGCAGTTGAAAAATTATATGGAATTGAAGCGCCTGTACGTGCAGAATTCACGCGAGTAATTATGGGAGAGATATCACGAATTACAGACCATTTGACCTGCCTTGGAGCGGTCGCAATGGAAATTGGAGCATTTACTTTTTTCCTGTGGTTTATTAAGGCTCGTGAATACCTTTGGGAACTGGTTGAGGAAATGACTGGAGCAAGATTAACGACTAATTGGACACGTTTTGGTGGGAATCACTCCGATCTTCCGGATGGTTTTTTGGATGATCTGTCAGACCGTTTAACCAAGTTGAAAGACGTAATGATAGAATGTGATAAACTGCTAACGCGCAATAAAATTTTCATTGACCGGGTAAAAGATGTTGGAGCCATCTCTAAAGAGGATGCTCTTTCTTTCGGTTTTACCGGCCCTTTACTGAGGGCATGTGGAATCCCTTATGATATTCGGAGAGCAGATTCATATTCTGTTTATGATGAACTTGATTTTGAAATTCCAATAGGAAGCACAGGCGACTGCTATGACCGTTTTTTGGTCCGGATGGAAGAAATCCGGCAAAGTATCAGTCTTATTGAGCAGGCTGCGGACAAAATGCCGGAAGGGCCTTTTATGACTGACGAAAGGATGATTCATTATCCGGACAAAAAAGATGTTTATGGAAATATAGAAGGACTTATCGATCACTTCAAATTGGTTATGGAAGGGCATCAGCCACCAGCAGGTGAGATTTATATGCCTATTGAGGGTGGAAATGGTGAAATAGGTTTTTATTTGGTTTCAGATGGAAGTGGTGACCCAGTTAGGGTGAGGATGCGTCCACCTTGTTTTAATTTTGTGGCAGCTATGCCGACAATGACAGTCGGACATTATGTGGCTGATATTGTACCTATATTTGGTTCTGTTAACATGATTGGTGGAGAGTTGGACCGTTAGTCTAGTTTTTAAGATCCTTCAGATACGTTTGAGATAACTTGATAAAATTAGTGACAGTGAAGTTAATTTGTTACATGTTTTTTTGTATTTTTTTTCAGACGACAATTTAAGTTAAGAAATTGAAATGGAAATTTTACTCGAGATAATAATGATGCCAACAGTATTGGCAATAGTTAAAATAGCTGTGATTATACTGTTATTTGCAATGCCATTGGGCACTTTTTTGACTTTGATGGAGCGAAAATGGAGTGCCATGATTCAAGACAGAGTTGGACCAAACCGGGCAAATATTGGAAAATTTACTGGGCATGGAATATTACATATTGCTGCAGATGGCCTCAAATCTATTTTCAAGGAAGACACAATGCCAAAGGGAGCTGATGGATTTTTGTACCTAATTGCTCCTTTTTTTGGTTTAATTGCCGCGGTTGCTACTTTTGCTATAATACCACTGGCAGGTCCCATTGGAGATTTTACTTTTCAGGTGACAGATATTGAGCCTGGTCTTCTTTTTATTTTTGCTATTACCTCACTCAGTGTTTATGGAGCCGTTCTAGCAGGAACAAGTTCAAACAGTAAGTTTGCACTACTTGGGGGTACTCGTGCCTCGGCTCAAATGATTTCTTATGAAGTTTTCATGGGGTTGGCGTTAATGGGCATTTTCATGGTTTACGGCACCACTCGGGTAAGTGGAATAGTTGATGGTCAAAATGAGTACTGGTTCGGAAATATAATTCCAATGTGGGGTGTTTTTACGCAACCTCTTGGATTTGTCTTATTCTTTACTGCACTTGTTGCAGAAACTAAACGAGCTCCGTTTGATGCTCCGGAAGGTGAATCTGAGATAGTTGCAGGATACTTTCTCGAATATTCTGGAATGCGCTGGTCGGCTTTTATGCTTGCGGAATATGTGGCCCTAGTAGGTGTAGCTTCCTTGATCACGACACTATTTTTTGGTGGCTATCACATTCCCTGGCTGCACCTTTGGGAAAGTGCGCCACAGTGGCTAGTGACTTTCATGCAAGTTATAAAGTTTTCCATTTTCACTTTGTTTTTCTGCTGGTTCCAGATACAGTTGCGTTGGACAGTGCCAAAATTTCGTTTTGACCAAACGATGGCTCTAGGCTGGAAGAAACTTTTGCCGCTTTCATTAATTAACCTGTTCGTAACTGCATTTGTAATTCTAGCTTTTGCGTGATGATGCCCAAAAAACAAGGGTTTAGGAGTAATTAATGGATTTAACATTCATGCGTCAGGGCTACCGGAATGAAGGACTGACCAAAGAGCAATTAAGTTCCAATCCGTTTTTGCAATTTGAAAAATGGTTTAAGGATGCAAATGAAGTGGAACCAATACCTAATGCTATGAGTCTTGCGACAGTCCGTCCGTCCGGTGCACCAACTATAAGAACTGTTTTGCTGAAGCAATTTAATGCAAATGGTTTTGTATTTTTCACTAATTTTAAAAGCAGAAAGGCGCAACAAATTACGGAAAATCCCAATGTTGCAATACTTTTTAATTGGGTCGCTTTGGAACGTCAAGTGAGCATAAATGGTGTCGCTGAAAAAATTGAGACCATTGAGTCACTTAAATATTTTATGACTCGACCTCGTGGTAGTCAGCTTGGTGCATGGGTTTCAGATCAGCATTCTGTTTTGTCCTCAAGGAAAATTCTGGAAATGAAGCTGGATGAAATAAAACGTAAATTTGCTGACGGAAAAATTCCATTGCCAAATTTTTGGGGTGGATTCAGAATAAAACCTGAAAGTTTTGAATTTTGGCAGGGTCGCCCTAATCGTCTTCATGATCGATTTTTATATTCAATAATTGATGATGAAACTTGGGCAATAGAGCGTC
>CAZOTX010000210.1:0-3623 GCA_964582835.1 uncultured Pseudomonadota bacterium
TCATTTTTATTACACATAAAATGAAAGAAGTGATGGCACTCTCCCATCGAATTTCAGTTTTAAGTCGTGGAAAAATGATGTCAACTTTGAAGAAAGATGAAACCAATCCAAAAGAATTAGCGGATTTGATGATCAGTAATTTGGAAGCTGAAGACTTAGAAAAAGTTTCAGAATTTTTTTCAGATATAGACGTTGAAGTAAAAAATAAGGCGAATTCAGTTTCTAAAAAGGAAAGTAAAAAGTTTGGGAATTTGACAGTAGCTTTAAAGAATATTCATGCATCCAATGATTTGGGGCACCAGGCATTGAAAGGGATTTCACTTGAAATTCGTACCGGGGAAATTCTGGGAATGGCGGGGGTTTCTGGTAATGGTCAACCTGAATTGACCGACGTTTTGAGCGGACTAAGGTCTCCAACGAGAGGCAAGTATCAGTTTGAAGAGGTGTTTTTGAACAAACCGACTGTGAATGAAATGATTGACAGGGGAGTAGGTTACATTCCAGAGGATCGTAAAAGGTTTGGTGTTTCTTCCGGAATGTCAATTGCTTATAATTTTTTATTACGAGATTTTCGAAACCCCCAATTTTGTTCAGGACAGTTGCTCAAGCTTTCAAATATCTTCGACTATGGACAGAAAAAAATGCAGAAGTTTGATATTCGGGCACCTACGGAAAAAACACAGGTTGGACTTCTATCCGGAGGTAACATGCAGAAAGTTATTCTTGCCCGAGAAATATCACGTCCACTGAGATTGTTGCTTGCCGCACAACCCACCCGTGGCCTGGATATTCATGCAACCAGTTTCATTCGTGAGCAAATATGTCAGGCACGAGATCGTGGATTAGCAATTCTTTGGATATCAGAAGATCTGGATGAATTATTGGTTGTCGCTGACCGTATTGCAGTTATTATGGACGGACGTATTGTTGGTATTCTTTCGCACGAAGAGGCCTCGGTGAGTTTGATTGGGCAGATGATGACTGGCATGAACAATAATTGTACGAAAAGTTATTGAGAAAAGAGAATATGCGTGATTATATTTTAATTTATGTAAATGGGCAGCGATATCAAATTGCTGGAAAACAGGGATTTCAATCTTTGTCTGATTTTTTGCGTTATGATTTGGGTAAAGTTGGTACAAAGGTTGTGTGTGCGGAAGGCGACTGTGGTTCCTGTACTGTACTAATTGGGCGGATACGAAACTCCCAAATGCGATACGAGGGGATTAATAGCTGCATACAGTATCTTTATCAACTTGATTGCACTCATATCATCACAGTAGAAGGCTTGAAGGATGAGGATAAAATTTTACACCCCATACAAAAAGCAATGGTAGATTCCGCGGGGTCACAGTGTGGTTATTGTACACCGGGATTTGTAATGGCTTTGGCTGCTATGATCGAAACAGGGGAAGAACTTTCAAGGCATTCAGTGCAAGAAGGGTTAACTGGGAATTTGTGCAGATGTACTGGATATGAGCAAATTATTGATGCTGGCATTTCTCTGAATAAGAAAATTATACCCAAAGCTTCAAAACATTACAATGATGAGAAAATATTCGCAGATATTAAAAAGCATGTCGAACAGTCTGTTTTTTGTGAGTACGAGAAGAAATGGAATGGTGAAGTTGAACAAATACATTTTTTTGTTCCTGCCACTTTAGAAGAAGCTCTTGAATTTAAACAAAAACAAAAAAAAGTAATTATTGTTGCCGGAGGTACGGATATTTCTGTGCAGATTAACAAAGATCGTATAGAGCCAAATAGCATTATGAGTCTCACTCATTTGAATGGACTGGAAATTCTAGAGATTAAAAACAAAGCGGTGATAGTTGGTGCAAAAGTAACATGGTCAGAACTTGGAGAATTTTGTTTGAAAAACTTACCTGAACTTGCCGAAATTATTTCAATTTTCGCCTCACGACAAATCAAGAATGCGGCAACTCTGGCGGGTAATATCGCAAATGCGTCTCCAATTGCAGACTCTATCCCCTTCCTACATGTTATTGACGCAGAAATAGAATTGACATCAACAGATGGTACACGCTGGGTAAAAGTTAAACGGTTTTATCACGGTTATAAAAAAACTGAAATGAAACCTGAGGAGCTTATTACAAGAGTCCGTTGGAATTTACCAAACCCGGAAGTTGTACTGAAACTCTATAAAGTTTCCAAACGTAAAGACTTAGATATTTCAACATTTACCGCGGGAATTTTACTAAATGTAAAAAAAGGAAAAATTCAAAATGCTCGTTTGGCATTTGGTGGGGTGGCACCTATTGTTCTTCGTCTGAGGAAGACAGAAGAATTTTTAAAGAGTAAGCCGATGTTGGCAACAATTTTTAAGGAAGCTGGGCAATTGGCTAGAGAGGAAATTAACCCAATTTCAGATGTTCGTGCCTCTTCAGATTATAGGCTGCAGTTGGCTGAAAATATCATGTTGAAGTTTTTTCGTGAGTGTTATGATAAATCGAAAAATAAAGAGGCTGTATGAAAGAGAATGGGAATCAGATTTCAAAAAATTCTGATGCAGACAGTTTAACAAATGAAGATTTGTTTGTGGATGATATGTCTTCAAAAAATGACCCGAGAACCTATTTTAAAAGTTTGGTAGGAAAGAAAATAAACCGTATGAAAGTGGTTGGAAAACAAGTTTCGCATGATTCGGCTGTAGGCCATGTAACAGGAGAAGCTTTATTCGTTGATGATTTACCTTTTATGCAAAATGAATTAGTCGTTGATTTTATTGGAAGTCCTATTGCACACGGTGAAATTAAGAAACTCAATTCTGAAGAACTTGCTCAATTAGACGGTATTGTGGGAGTTTTTACACATGCTGATATTCCAGGTCATAATCTTTATGGACCAGTCATTCAGGATGAATGTTTGTTGGCGGAAGATATAGTGGAGTATGTAGGTCAACCCATTGCGGTTATTGCAGGTGAATCCAGGGAAGCAATCCGACAAGCGAAGAAAAAGTTGCAGCTTGAAATTAATGAACTTGTTCCAGTTTTTAGCATAGAAGAAGCAATTTCTGCAAAACAGTTTATAGGCGCGGCACGACAATTCAAACAGGGTGATTTTGAAAGGGCATGGAGTGAGGCAGAACACACTTTGGATGGGACATTTTTCTGCAACGGCCAGGAACAATTTTATTTGGAATCTCAAGCCGCCTTGGCATGGCCAGGTGAGCGCGGTGAGATAGAGATTCATACTTCAAGCCAGAATCCAACTGAAATCCAGGAAGTTATTGCTGAGGCTTTAGGGTTGGGATTTAACGAAGTGGTTTGTGTTTGCAAACGTATGGGGGGTGCTTTTGGTGGAAAGGAAACCCAAGCAGTCATTCCAGCAGTAATGGCTGCACTGGTAGCAGCAAAAACTAGGAGGCCTGCAAGAGTTGTTTATACGAAAGACGATGATATGCGATCAACAGGGAAACGTCATCCCTATAAAATTCATTACAAAGCTGCTTTTACAGCAAAAGGAAAAATAACTGGAGTGAAGTTTGATATTTTTTCGAATGGAGGAGCTGGAGCTGATTTGTCTACTGCAATCATGGAGCGCACCTTGTTCCATTCTGATAATGCTTATTTCATCCCAAATCTTATTTTCAATGGAACAAT
>CAZOTX010000211.1:0-3612 GCA_964582835.1 uncultured Pseudomonadota bacterium
TTTGCTCCTCGTGGACATTGATCTGTGCAGTCGTTACAGTTGTGACACAACCACAAGTCCATATCTCTTACTAACTTATCTTTCATACCCCACTGTGCCCATAACATTTCTTTTCTAGGAAATGGCAACTCATCTGGAGTCAATGGACATGCTACAGTACAAGTGGAACACTGGTAACATTTTTTTAAGTCGGCAGCCCCGTGCAGCATTAGTCCTTTTACAAAGTTCAAATCCGCATTAATGGCTACTCGCGCTGTCATCTATTTCTCCTAAAGTTTTAGTTTTGTATGATTTTTAAAAATTATTAGGAAATCATGATCAAAATTATTGATCACATACCTTTAAAAGGATTCGGACCAAAATCTTGCAATTCTTCTACAAAATCATTAATTAATTTTGGCAAGTTTTCATAGTCATTCATACTTATTGCGAATTGCTTGACACGTTCAGGCTCTAAATTCAAACGACTAATAGTTTCTTGTACTTTACCCAACCGCATATTTGCTAGCTCACTGCCCTTTACAAAATGACACTGATAATCATCACCATATGAGCATCCCATCAACATAATACCGTCATAACCAGATGACAATGCATCATTAATGTAGACCAAATTCAAACCTCCTAAACAGCGCATTGGTAAAATTCTTACACTTGTATTAATATTTAGACGATTAATTCCAGCCATATCAAAAACAGGCAGAGCATCATTTTCACAGGCAAAAATCAGTATTCTAGGTTTTTCCTCAAACTCATCTGGCATTTCAAAGCTTGTCATCATTTCTTTAAAAATGTTTGGACTGGAATCTTTGAAAGAAATAATCTGTACAGGACAAGATCCCATGCAAATTCCACAGCTTCTGCACCTAGCTGGATTGGGCAATGGCATTCCCTTTGCGTCTTCTTCTAGCACTCCAAACGGACACTCTTCAGTACAGCGTTTACAAGAGGTACAGCGGCTGAGATTGAATTCCGGAAAAGTCAGATCACCGGCACGAGGATGTACAGTTTTTCCTTTATCTGTCAGTTCCATTGATTGAATGGCCTTCAGCGCAGCTCCTGTAGCATCGAGTTTTGCGTCATTTATATCCATTGGCTGGCGTACAGATCCCACGGCATAAATACCAGTTCTCCTTGTTTCATAAGGGAAACAGATGAAGTGCGAGTCTGGATATCCATATTTTAGTTCCGGTAAATCTGGCCCTTGACGATATTCAAGATTCAATGCGGATTCGCCATTTAGTGTAGCAGGTACTTGACCGACCGCTAAAACAACTAAATCCATTTTCATCGACACAGGCTCACCAAATATTGTATTATCAACCTCAACAACAATACTTTTATCTTCATTTTCTTTCACCCCCACAACATCACCCTGTGTCAGGAAAACACCGGAGTCATCTTGGATACTACAATAAAATTCCTCATAAAGACCTGGGGTACGCATGTCTCTATAAATAATATGTACCTTGGCATCTGGATTTTGCTCTCTTATATAAGCTGCATGTTTTAAGGAATCCATACAGCAAGTCCCTGAACAGTATGGCAAATGTTCCGAATCTCTTGAACCTGAACACTGTATAAATCCAATGTTTAAAGCTGGTCTTCCGTCTTTGCAATTAATATTACCTGATTTAGCCATTTTCTCAAATTCAGCACTACTGATCACATTATCGTGTTTTATTCCCAAATTCGTTAGCTTCTCAGCATCATATGGGGTTGAGCCAGTAGCCATAATTACTGAACCGCTCAATAGTTCTTTCGTTTTCCCATCTTGGTTCAACTTAACTTTAAATTCACCAGGTTGTCCAGAAATGGATACTACAAATGAAGAAGTATGAACAGTAACCTGCTCATTTTTGGCTACTTCAGAAATTGTTTTTGAAACAGAATTGATTTCAGGTTCTCTAAATGGAGCTTGGCTTGGAATAAGCTTGTATTCATTTAGACAAAAACCTCCCAAATGATCTTCTTTTTCAACCAAGTCTACAGAATACCCAGCGTTTGCGGCTTCTATTGCAGAAGTAATTCCGCTCACTCCTCCACCAATCACCAAAATATTTTTTGATGTTTCTTGTTCATAAGGTTCTGGGACTCCTTGTTTTTTGATCTTGGAAGTGTACATTTGAATGTATTCTTCACCTGCTAATTGGGTGTCTTCATCCACCTTGCCAGATTCGTCTCTCGTTTTTTGTGTCCAAGCTACATATTCCCTAATTGGTGCTCGGACTATCATATTTTCTTCCCCCAGATCAAATGTTGCTTCATGATATCTTTGAGAACAGGCTGCTATGACAAAACGGTTCACTCCTTCATTTTTTACGTCTTCCTTTAAAAGCTGCACGCCTTCTTCACTGCAGAGGAATGGATGTGATTTACTGACGGGGACCTTACATTCTTTGGTGGCAACTTTAGTTAGTTCTTCTACATCTAGTGCTTGATCGATGTCACATCCAGAACAAATATAAACGCCAACTTTGTTTTCCATCACTCAATTCCTCGTTGTAGTTTGGATTGCTTTCAAAGCAGCTCCGGTAGAATCCTGGATGGAGCTGTTAACATCGACGGGTCGTTTAGCCACTCCGGCTGAAAATATGCCTATTTTTTGTAACTCTGCTGGTACAAAACCATATTCATCCAGTTCTATTCCAGCAACTCTTTCTTGTCCTCTAAGGCTTGACTCCATTCCAGTTGCAAGAACAACCATGTCAACTTCGAGATAGACTTTGTTCATATTGTGGATATCTTCAGCTTCAACCAAAACATTCCCATTCTCTCCTGCAACTATATTTGCAACTTTACCCTTAATCATCTTCACGTTCTTTTCTCCCTGCACTTTAGCCACAAAATCCTCATACTTACCCGGAGTACGAATATCAATATAAAAGATGTAAATTTTTGCTTCAGGATTTTGTTCCAAAACATATTTGGTATGTTTCAATGAACCAAGACAGCAAATTGAAGAACAGTAGGGTAAATGATTTTCATCTCTAGATCCTGCACATTGGACAAAAACGATTTTTTCCACAGGCTTATGATCAGAAGGACGTAATATCTTACCTTTAGTAGGTCCGCTGACAGAGGAAATTCGTTCCATCATAATATTATTTATTACATTTGGAACTCTCGAAAAACCCATGTTTGTCAGCTTTTTAGCATCATAAGGTTTCCATCCAGTGGCTACAACAACCGAGGCCACTTCGATTTGAATTTCTTGAACTTGCATATCGAGATCTATCGCTCCGTATTTGCAGACATCGACGCATTTAGAACATCCTGACTCACACGTAGGACGATCAATTACGTATCTTGGAGGATATGCCATTTTGTTAGGGAGGAAAATGGATTTTGTTTTGTCCATTCCAGCATTGAAATCATTAATGCGATCAGAAGGGCATACATCGGTGCAGTGGTCACATGCCACACATTTTTCATTCACAAACGTCGGGTTCTTTCTGACTTTGACTATGAAGTTCCCTGCTTCTCCAGCAACTGAAAGGACTTCTGAGTTAGTGTAAACTTGGACATTCGGATTTGCACGAAGGCGCTTGTAATTAATTTCTAATCCACATGTTGGTGGACATAACTTTGGAAAATACTGATGAAATCCTG
>CAZOTX010000212.1:0-3594 GCA_964582835.1 uncultured Pseudomonadota bacterium
TCTGTTACAAAAATTAAAAAAATGGTCAAAACGATTGCCTCTATTGAATAGAAATTTGAACGCTGCAAGGAAAAGGGAATCGATGAAAATGGATCAACTGAAGACCAATACTACCTCAGAAAGAAATTACAGTCCTCTTATGACTCAACTCTTCTGTTTCTCGCACAGCAAATTAAAACAAATTAGTACTCACAAAACATGGTAAAAATCACAAAAGTTTATACTCGCACTGGCGACTCAGGAGAGACAGGACTTGTTGGAGGAAAAAGACTCCCGAAAGATCACCCTCGTATTGAAGCATACGGAAGCGTCGATGAGTTGAACAGTGTCATAGGACTTGTTCTAAGTTTTCTAACCCAAAAGGATGAATCAAAACGGAGAAAAAAGCTAGAACTGATTTTTGAAGCAATACAGCAAAAACTTTTCGACATGGGATCAGAGTTAGCTACTCTTCAAGGTGATGAATACGAGGGACAGATCACTATAAAGACTAAAGACACAGAATGGCTTGAGGAAATAATTGATGCGATGAACAAAGAACTTCAACCGCTGAAAAGTTTTATCCTTCCAGGAGGAACTTCGCTCAATGCTTTTTTGCACCTCGCACGTACGGTTTGTCGAAGGGCCGAGCGTGATATCCTCAAACTTAATCAAATTGATTTAGTGAGTCCAGAAATTCTCAAGTTTGTAAACCGCCTTTCCGATTTTCTTTTTGTTGTCGGGCGCTGGGTCACCGAAACACTTGGTGAAAAAGAAACCTTATGGCAGCCTGGAAAAGGTAAGCCGGACTGGAATTGGAGTTAAATGCACAGAATTGCTACCAAACCCGGTGACCTTGATCTGGAAAAAAAACTCGTAGCCATCAAACAAACTCCTGCTGACATTTTATTTATCAGCACTGCCGATACCGAACTTTCCGGACTGGCCCAAGTTTGGGGCAAACGTTTCCAGGAGAATGAACGTCTTTCGCTGCGTTTGATGCAGGCCAATCCGCTTCAGCATCCCGCAGCAGCAGAACATTATGCAGATCATGTTTTGTGCAAATCCAAGCTAGCAATATTCCGTTTGCACGGTGGATACAGTTATTTCCCTAATTTGCTGGACGAAACTCTTCACATCAAAAGTCACGGTGCAAAAACTCGGATTTTAGTGCTACCCGGAACTGATGAATGGGACGCGGAGTTGATGAAATTCAATGATTTCGAAGAACCGCTGGTGCGTCAAATGTTTTCTTATTTCCGTGAAGGCGGAATAGACAACATGGACCGTGCTTTTGATGCTGTGAACTTGTTGCTGAAAAATAAAACCGAAAGTTACCCCGAAGCAGTGAAAATTCCAACTTTTGGTTGGTGGAAAGATAAATCAGAATCAAGAAATCAGAATCAAGAAACTGGAACGGTTTGGATCACCTTTTATCGTGCTTTGCATCAAACCGGAGACATGGCTGTAATTGAAGCTATGACTGAAGCCTTATACAAACAGGGGCTTAAAGTTTTAGGATTTTATGCCTATTCGTTACGTGACCCAGGGGCACAGGAAGAGTTACTGCGTAAAGCAGAGGAAGAACGACCTGATGCAATTTTAACTATGCAGAGTTTCTCTGTTGGAAGAATGGATGAGAGGGGTAAGGCACGCTTATCGTTTTTGGAAAAACTGGACTGTCCAGTGATTCAGGTCCCGACTTCCACAGAAAATCGTGAAGCATGGCTCACAAATCCTCGAGGACTTTCCCCCTCAAATGTGGCAATGTCGGTCGCACTTCCTGAAATAGACGGTCGAATTTTTAGCACAGTTGTAGGCTTTAAATCTGAAGAAATGATTGATCCAAATTTGCAATTTAGTTTGAAGAGTTTAGCCCCGGATGTAAAGCAAGTTAATCATGTAGCAAAACTTACCTCAAATTGGGTACGCTTACGTCAAACCGCAAATTCTGAAAAGAGGGTGGCCATTATTTTGGCCAATTATCCAAACAAAGACAGCCGTCTTGGAAACGGAGTTGGACTTGATACTCCTGCAAGCATAATTACTTTTTTAAAAGAGTTAGAAACTTTAGGATACAGCATATCATCTTTACCTAGAGTCAAATCCGAGGAGGCCGTAGAAAATTCTGAAATGGAAATCCCTAAAGACGGAAACGAATTGATCAGGATTTTACAGGCAGGAATAACCAATGACAAAGAATTGAGTTATGGTAAAATACCCGATCAAAGCATTTCCCGCTCCCGTTTGTTTGAAATGATAGGTTCCCTACCAGAAAAAAACCAAGAAAAATTGGCTAAACAATGGACACATGAATTAGGGAATTTTATTCCAATTGCCGGAAAACGTTTTGGAAATATTTTCATTGGGATTCAACCACAACGCGGATTTGGATTGCAAAATCAGGCAATTTATCACGATCCTACTTTAACCCCTCCTCCAGAATATTTGGCATTTTATCAGTGGATTATTGAAGATTTTGATGCACATGCAGTGATTCATTTTGGGAAACATGGGAATTTAGAATGGCTTCCTGGAAGAAGTGTGGCTTTGGGGTCGGATGATTTTCCACAAATTGCTCTAAAAACATTACCAAATTTGTACCCATTCATTGTCAACGATCCTGGTGAAGGAACGCAGGCAAAACGTCGTTCGTCTGCATTAATTGTAGATCATCTCACACCGCCCTTGACCCGCGCAGGACTTTACGAAGATTTAGACAAAGCTGAACGCTTGCTTGAAGAACATGCACATTGTGAAACGCTGTATCCGGAACGAGCCCACGAACTCGAACAGGAAATTAAGCATCTCATGGAACATGCAGATTGGAGTGCAGAACTTCCGAAAGACGATGACCCCTTGAACGCGCTAAGTAGCCACCTTTGTGAGTTAAAAGAAAGTCAAATTCGTTCTGGGTTGCATATTTTTGGAAAACTTCCCGAAGGGGAAAAACGAATTGATTTTCTGCTAAGTCTTTTGCGAATGCCATCTGTAGAACGTCCGAGTTTACTGCAGTTACTTTTGGGAAAAGGCAAGGACTTTGACCTAGATTCTCTTTCAATTCGAGAACGAGATGAAATTGAAAAACTAGCGAGAGAATGGGTTAAAGATGAAATCAATCTGAAACTTAATTCAAAAAGAAATTCTAAAATAACTAATCTGACATCCGAAGCAAGGCTCTGGTTACACAAAACTCTTTTACCTCGTTTCAATCGCTGTGTAGAGGAAACACGAAGTTTGGCTTTGGCTCTTGAAGGACGATTTGTGAGTCCCGGCCCTTCCGGTGCGCCAACGAGAGGTAGGATTGACGTATTACCGACTGGTCGCAATTTTTATTCAATTGATCCACGGGTGATTCCGACTCAAACTGCTTGGCGCTGTGGTCAGGTTTTGGCCGAAGAATTGATTGAACGCTATTTCGTAGATCACGGTGAGTTCCCAAAAACCACAGCTCTAGTTATTTGGGGAACTTCAAATATGCGTACCGGAGGTGATGACATCGCTCAGGCTTTGGCACTTTGGGGATGTGAGCCTGTTTGGGAACCTGTTTCCGGACGAGTTATCGATTTTGAAATATTGCCACTCTCTGTTTTAGGCCGACCACGTGTGGATGTC
>CAZOTX010000213.1:0-3588 GCA_964582835.1 uncultured Pseudomonadota bacterium
GACTTCCATTGGCACCTGATATGTTGAGCCTCCGACTCGTCTAGATTTTACTTCCACAGACGGCATAACGTTTTCGATGGCGGCCTTAAAAATTTCTAAAGATGTCATTTCAGATTCACGCTCCGAAATAATATCAAGCGCACTATAAAATATATTTTCTGCTATGTTTTTTTTCCCGTGTTGCATTAAGGTGTTAATGAACTTACTTACTAATAGGTCTTTATATTTTGGATCAGGCAAAATTACTCTTTTTGTTGCGGCTCTTCGTCGTGGCATATCTCTTTCTACTGATCCTTTTTGACGCCATATTTGGAACGCGATTGCTTACGTTCATTTACTCCAACTGTATCAAGTGTTCCACGCACTACGTGATAACGAACCCCGGGCAGGTCTTTGATGCGGCCTCCGCGTATTAGCACGACAGAATGTTCTTGCAGATTGTGCCCTATACCGGGAATATAACTTGTCACCTCAATTCCATTTGTCAAACGAACACGAGCGACTTTTCTTAGTGCGGAATTTGGCTTTTTAGGTGTAGAAGTGTAAACCCTCACACATACGCCACGTCGTTGAGGGCATGCCTCCAGAGCAGGAGTATCCTTTTTGGTTAATTTGCTTTTGCGCCCCTTGCGGACTAACTGACTTAATGTCGGCATTTTTAGTTCACTTTCCCAAAATATTAATAGTCAATCCGCTAATCTAGCATTAGTTGATAGTTACGTCAACATCTTTTTTGAAAAATCTTAATAAAGGAGCTAACACACTAAAAAATTCACGGATCATAGTCAAAAATTAAAAATTCTAGTGCAGAAGGGGTTTCATGGTTTTTATTAAATGCATTTGGAAGAAAAAGTAAGCAAAGGTATTACAAAAAATTTAATTTTCAAGCCCAACAGCTAGCATTTTTTCTTTCTACTGACAAGTTTAAAAAAAGCATATCAAATCATTTGTACTAAGACTTTTTTCAATCCTAAGTTAATTTTTTTATCTCCAAATCAAAACTTGAATTTTGTAGGGTATTTAATTATTCTTCGTTCAAGATTTGATGAATGAGTAGGGTATTAAAGTAGTTGTTTTACCGCTCAATCTATGTTCTTCCTTAGGTATTGAAGTACATTTTTTACTTCATTTCTGACTTCTCTTTGGAGTCGTTTAGAGTTTGTAATTGATAATCCCAAATTATTTGTAATAATTAGCTAATTATGAAAAAAATAAAAGCATGTCTCATTCTTCCAAGTTAATTAAATCATCTGCGAGTATGGATCCTTGTTTGTGTGAGCTTCAAAATTTGTTGGGGGAACGTCTTTCGTTGTCAGAATTGGTTCGGGAACAGCATGGTCATGATGAATCATTCCATACCTCAGTGCCTCCAGATGCAGTGGCTTTTGTGGAAAGTAATAAAGATGTGGCAGATGTAGTACGAATCTGTTTTAAGCATAAAAAACCGATCATTCCGTTTGGCACAGGAACTTCCCTTGAGGGCCATGTAGCCGCTTTGAAAGGTGGAGTGTGTCTCGACGTGTCTGGAATGAACCAAGTACTGGAAGTCAACGTAAATGACTTGGATTGCCGCGTGCAAGCAGGGGTAACGCGGAAGCAACTCAGTCAACATTTACGGAATTCAGGACTCTTTTTCCCGATTGATCCAGGTGCAGATGCCTCACTAGGCGGCATGACAGCAACTCGTGCCTCAGGAACCAATGCGGTTCGCTATGGAACTATGCGAGAAAATGTGATGGGCTTAACTGTGATTACTGCTGATGGAAGAATTATTCGCACAGGAACACGTTCCAGAAAATCTTCCGCTGGTTATGATTTGACAAGATTATTTGTTGGTTCTGAAGGAACTTTGGGAATAATTACTGAAATTCAGCTTCGTCTCTATGGAGTCCCGGAAGCAATTTCTGCGGCAGTATGTTCATTTGACACTATGGATGGTGCTGTTCAGACTACCATATCTACGATCCAGATGGGAATTCCTGTGGCACGAATTGAGTTGCTTGATGAGATTCAAGTTGATGCAATCAATCGTTATGCAGGTTTTGATTATGCTCTCAAACCGACTTTGTTTTTTGAGTTTCACGGGACAGAAGCTTGGGTGAGAGAGCAGGCCGAAATGGTTAAAGAAGTCTCAACTGAAGAAGGAGGTAGTGATTTTCAATGGTCGACTCGGCAACAGGAAATACATAAACTGTGGGAGGCACGCCACAATGCCTATTATGCGTCTTTAGCCTTACGTCCAGGTTCAAAGGGCTGGGTGACCGATGTTTGTGTGCCAATTTCCCGTCTGGCTGATTGTATTCTGGAAACACGTTCTGATATTGAAGAGTCTGAACTGACAGTACCGTTAGTTGGACATGTAGGTGACGGGAATTTCCATTTACTATTTTTGATTGATCCGGAAAATGAAGTAGAAGACCTAAAGCGTTTTCAGCCCTTGAATGATAGACTCGTAGAACGAGCTTTACGTATGGGAGGGACCTGTACCGGAGAGCATGGAATTGGTTCTGGAAAAATAAAATATATGAAGGCCGAACACGGGGATTCTTTGGAGCTGATGCGTCAAATAAAGATGGCTTTTGATCCTGAAAACTTGATGAATCCAGGAAAAATGTTACCCACATGAAAAATAAATAGACTAATCGAAATTTTAAAAAAATTTGTGGAATCGGTATCCTAGAAAAAGTTAGCGAAAACTATTGGCAGGTCACCCTCAAATTATTTGGACTTTCGGAAAAGGATAAACCTAAATTAAAGTTGCATTTTTAAAATTCCCTTCCGGTTTTGTAGCAATTGGAGATAAAATTTGTTCTCGCTCACGAGAAGGAAGTTTACAAAACATATTGCTTGATGTTGAAGAATTTTCTTTTATTCCTATTGAAAAAACACACATAATTTAAAAGGTCATAATGATGGATCTGATTATCAGAAATGCAAATCTTCCTGACGGAAGAATTGGGTTTGATATTGGTATCAAAAACGGGAAAATTGCCGAACTTGAGGTTGACTTGACAGAAAAATCTCAAAACGAAATTGATGCATCAGGAAAACTGATCAGTCCTCCATTTGTTGACGCTCACTTTCACATGGATGCCACACTAAGTTTGGGTCTGCCCCGTTTGAATCAGTCCGGAACTTTGCTTGAAGGCATAGCTCTTTGGGGAGAATTAAAACCGCACCTAACAGTTGAATCAATCAAGGAGAGAGCCCTCAAATATTGCGATTTAGCGGTAGCAAGGGGCTTATTGGCTATCCGGAGCCATGTTGATATTTGTGACCCACGTTTATTGGCAGTTGACGCACTCTTGGAAGTCAAGAGGGAAGTTGCATCATATCTGGATTTGCAACTGGTAGCTTTCCCGCAAGACGGATTTTTGCGAACTCCAAAAGTGGCAAAACTTTTAGAAAATGCACTTGATCGTGGAGTTGATGTAGTTGGAGGAATTCCACATTTTGAGCGGACGATGGACGAAGGGAAAAAATCTGTGGAAGTTTTGTGCCGTATTGCAGCTGAAAGAGGTTTGAGGGTTGACATGCATTGTGACGAAAGTGATGATCCTCTTTCGCGTCATATTGAAACATTGACTG
>CAZOTX010000214.1:0-3572 GCA_964582835.1 uncultured Pseudomonadota bacterium
AATTTTTAACCATAGATGCAAATAAGTATTTGATTTATTTTGTTATGATATTTTTTTACAAATTGCTATGTAATTTGTAAAAATTAATTTATATCTTACTAAACTTCCATAATCTCGAAGGGAACGACTGCATCTGTCATCCAGCAGTCTTTGAATTCCTCTCCTTGTTGAAGAGATAGAAGAAAGCGGAAACCTTTTAGTACCCCAGTAGAGGTAGTGATAATAACTTCCTGCATGGCCACATTACCCTCGACTTTTAAATTTAAAAAAGTTGCATCAAGATGGTTTAGCAAAGGACTATAGGCGGGGCTTTTGACTAACATGATAAAGCGACTTAGTGGTCCAGTCTGGCCCTTATTTTTGGGGGAAGCAAAGCGGAATGTAATTTCAATTCCACGGTTTAAAACATCATTTTTTTGCATGGCCAAAAGTTGAAGACTTACAATTTCATTAGCTTTTAAACCTGGATTAGGATAAGCCGTATAATTTCTTTCGATCCCCCCAGCGTAAAAAGCATAAATTACCAGACAAATTGTTAAAAAAAACTGTTTAAAAACATTTTTTACCCCTCGCCCATCCATAAAAAATCTAATTTTGCCTAAACATGATTTTCCCTTTGTATACATTTTTATATTTTTTGAATTAATAGTACTTTATAAGAATACTTTAATCTCAATTTAAAATTCTCCTGAAAGAAATAATTTTATCCAATTTTAATAATTCAAAGATTCCTACAATTTGTAACAAAACTATCTGTAAATAAGTTTTAACAGGATCCTAAATTACTCCAAAAAAGTATTATTTTAATGTTGAAATGTAAGCAGCAATGTTATTTATTGCATTATCGTCCGGAAGAGTCATAGCCATTGGACGCATTTGCTGACCATAAGAATCTTTTTGTTTTGCACCACGAATTCCATTTTTAAAGTTATGTAGTTGTCTAACTATATACCAGTCATTTTGACCTGCAACAGCAGGAGCATTTAGAACTTTGTTTCCTTCACCATTTTTACCATGACAGGAGGCACAGACAGAATAAGCGGATTTTCCTTTGGAAACATCACCCTTAATCGTTGGAAGAGAAGCTGAACTTTTAAGAGTGCTAACATAAGCTGATACATCTTCTACCATCCGATCGTTTGTAAGTGTCATAGACATAGGACGCATTTGCTGTCCATAAATGTCTTTTTCATGAGAACCGCGTATACCAGATTTGAAATTTTTCAATTGTCGAGCAACATACCATGCCTTTTGTCCAGAAATTCTTGGTGCATTTAATGCCTTATTTCCTGCACCATCCATTCCGTGACAAGAAGCACATACTCCATATAAATTTTTACCATTTTCAGTAGAACTGGCAATAGAAACTGAGGTCGACTCTACACTGCTAATATCCGTAGTTTGTGTACTTACTGACTTGGTTTTTTCTTTAAAAGTTGACACATAAAGCGCAATATTGTTGATAGAGTCTTCGTCTGCAAGAGCCATAGCCATGGGACGCATTTGCATTCCATAAACATCCTTTTCATGGCTTCCTCGGATACCTTTTTTAAAACTGTGTAACTGTCTGGCAATGTACCAGTCTTGAATTCCAGCTATTTTTGGTGCGTTCAGTATCTTATTCCCTTCACCTTGTTCTCCATGGCAAGCTATACAAGTTGCATAACTTGCTTTTCCACTATCAACATTTCCCTGTATTGTTGATTTTGAAGGTTTCCCGCTAAGTGTTCCAATAAAAGACACTACTTTTTTCAAGTCTGAATCTTTTAACAAAGTCATAGCCATAGGACGCATTTGAATGCCATAAAGATCCTCTGAATGTGTTCCACGTATACCATCACGCCAGTTAAGTAACTGTCGTTCGATATACCAGTCATGTTGGCCCGCCAAGCGGGGTGCTCCCAGTTTTTGATTCCCCTCACCATCAGAACCATGACATGAAGCACATGGAGCATAAAGTGGTTCACTGACAGCATCCTGAACATTAGTTTCACTGGTGCTGACAGCTGTCAATGATACAGACTTGGAAATTGAACTACTTTTAAGAGATGCAACATAAACAGTCATATCACGCACTGCCTCATCATCTAGAACCATAGCCATAGGGCGCATTTGCTGGCCAAAAATATCTTTGGGATGGACTCCTCGAATACCTCTTTTAAAATTATTTAATTGTCTTTCAACATACCAGTCAGGAAGATCAGCTATTTTTGGCGCATTCAGTATCTTGTTACCCTGACCATTTTCGCCATGACAAGTGACACAAACAGCATAAGCCGATTTACCTTTTTTGATATCTCCTTTTACACCAGAATGCTTCCCTCTACCCTTAAGCGTCCCCACATACGCCACAACATCATCAATTTCCTGGTTCGTCCCAAGGGTCATGGCAATTGGACGCATTTGCATGCCAGTAATATCATTAAGATGAATTCCACGTATATTATTTTTAAAATTTTTGAGCTGTCTAGCTATATACCATGAATGTTGCCCGGAAATTCTTGGAGCATTTGCGATTTTGCTTCCTTCACCATTTTCTCCATGACAGGCAGCACAAACCTTGTATCTTGCTTCTCCGCGTCTCACGTCACCTTTTCCAAAAACATTTACCGAAAAAAAAGTTACTACAACAAAAATAATTATTCCCAAAAAATAATGCTTCCTCATGACAATTCTTTCGTATATCAAAACCTTGTAAGCTGAGTGGTTCAAAAGATGTTTTTGACTTGAAATTAATTTTTTTTTAAAGAAGGCTAATCGTAGCAATATTTTATATAATTGGCAAATTTATTGGCGTTTTTTAAAAAAAATGACTGATTAATCATTATCTGTTTGAAAGCGTGCAGGAGCCCTACATTCTTCGAATGACTGAGAATTGTAACTGAAACCATTTAGAACGCGTACAATTTGACGATCTTTCTCAAGCAACTCGCGACACTCCAAATAATTTTTTTGGTTAAGTGATGTTCCACATGCATTTGTTAACTGGGAAATAAAACCTAGAAGTAATCCACAAAGTAAAAAACGAGGAAAAGAGGTAATAATATTGTTGAACATAAAAAATATTTTGATTTAAGGCTTCTCTATCTTTATTTTCTTTGCAAACGTTGAATGTGAAAAGTCAGCCGCCTGCAAAAATAATTAATGTCAGATTCAGTAGTTGACCAACCCCAACTAACTCTAAGGCTTGATTTTGCTTCCGCACGAGAAAGTCCCATAGACAAAAGCACTGGACTGGCTTCCATAGCACCAGAAGAACAGGCTGATCCAGTTGAAACAGCAATTCCATCCAAGTCCAGTGAAATCAAAATGCTTTCTGCACTGACATTTTTACAGCCAAAGTTGAGAGTATGGGGCATACTATTTCCTAAATCAGTATTTAGGAAAATGCCTTTTATTTTTTTGATTTCTTTTAGAATTTGTCCACGAAATTTTTTGAAACGATCCCGAAGAGATGATTGATTTGCAAGGTGCCACTCAACTGCTTTCGCAAAACCAACAGCAAGGATTACATTTTCAGTACCAGCTCGTCGTAAACGTTCCTGCTTCCCTCCAGAAATCAATGATTGGAA
>CAZOTX010000215.1:0-3566 GCA_964582835.1 uncultured Pseudomonadota bacterium
ATTTGGTAGTCTTCATTCTTCAAAAGTCCTTACCACACAGTCAGAGCGTCAAATGTTACGCTGGAAACGTATTGCTTTAGAAGCTTCCAAACAGTGTGGGCGGCAATTTTCTCCTAAAATTTACTGGCATACAAATTTGGATGCAGCTTTATCAATACTTCCTGAATGTCCAAATTCCTGGGTGCTTTCTCCTGGAGCTGAAAATTCTATTTCCTGGAATACTCCTGGTGCTATCAGAGAAGAGTCAAATGGTCATCAGAGGGTGCTTGTTGGTCCTGAAGGAGGATTTCATCCAGATGAAATGGACATGGCACTCAGCGCCGGAATGTGTCCGGCCGATCTTGGGCCAAGGATTCTAAGAGTGGAAACTGCCGTTTTAACTGCAGTTGTCATTTTACAGTTTTTGTGTGGAGATCTGTCTCAAAAAGAATGATTTGATGGTTTTGAAAAAAAGTCTCAAAACTAAAAATCGTATTTCAACCATACTGTGGAAATCTAAATTGTTTTTATGAAGTAACTTTTACAAAATATATATCTGTGTTCGAATTGAAATTGGCTCATTACTTATACAGTCTCTTCAAAGTTTGCTGAAAAAGTAAATCATTTTTAATTTCGGATTTATTCGAGGAACCCAATGTCCACTATGGTTGTTAACAAAATTTTAGTGAGCCTTCTGTTTTTTGTAGGTGCGAAGTACTTTGCTCGGAATTACAATAGGGACATTATTAACAAAAAATTGGAGTATAGAAATGAATAAAGTAGTTTTAATAATCTTTGGGTTGGTACAGGTGGTTTCTGTTTCGGCCAAGGAATCCATACGAGGTCAGTATGAAGTAGTTGGGGATGTACCTGCAGCACATAGTATTAAAAAAGTTGTTTATGAGGAGTTTATGAATTTCGGTTGTCCTCACTGTAATAATTTGTACAAAGCATCAATAAACCTTCACAAAACATTTGCAGACAAAGTAAAATTTATAGATATTCCGATTGTTTTTCGTGGGCAGGATGATTCTCCTCTAAGACTTTATTATGTTGCTAGAAAAATTGGAAAAGCAGATTTGGTAAAAGGTGAACTTTTCAAAGCAAGTTTCAAGCACGGAGTAAATGTCTTTGATAAGGGAATCACAAATTATTTGGCACGTTCACTTGGAATGCACAAAGAGTTTCAAAAAGAGAAAGACAAAAAGTGGGTTAACCGGTTAATCATAGAGGGAAAAAGGAAAGCAGCCTTGTATGGTGTGTCTGGGACACCAACGGTTGTCATTCAATATTCAATGAAAATGGACATTGGAGATTATGGGACAATGGAGGATTTTGTAAAAAAAATTCCTGAAACAATTGAAGATTTGATGCAGTAAGCAAAATGAACAAAGAAAACCGCCATGTTATAAAAAGTGGTGGAGACATTCCTTCCGCACAAGGAAAACTTTCCAATTTGCCAGACCAGCCCGGTGTTTATCTTTTCAAGGATGATCAGCAAAGCATCCTTTACATCGGCAAATCAAAATCCATACGAAACCGCGTCCGTTCTTATTTCCACAGCTCGAGCAAACACAATTTGAGGATCCAACTCATGGTTTCCCGAATCCATGATTTTTCCCTGATTGTTACGGATACCGAAGCTGAAGCACTGATTCTGGAAGAACAGCTTATTAAAAGACACCATCCGCGTTACAACGTGGCTCTTAAGGATGGGAAATCGTATCCTTACTGCAAACTAACTGTTGGAGAGATGTATCCACGACTTTTGCTTGTTCGTGAAAAAATTGATGCAGATTCAGAGTATTATGGTCCATATCCTTCTGTAAAAGATGCCCGACAGGTATTGAAAGCGGTCATGACATTTTTTCCACTTCGTACCAGCAAAATGTTACTTGATGGAAAAAAAACGTACCGTCCATGTCTCAATTTTCAAATGAAGCGCTGTCTTGCTCCATGTAGGGGTGTTGTTTCTACAGAAGAATATGGAAAAGTTGTGAGTCAAGTACGTTTATTTTTGAAAGGCAGAGATAAGGAACTTCTTAATGTATTGGAACAACGAATGGAGAAGTCGTCCAAAAAACTTGAATTTGAAAAATCGGCTCAATACCGGGATCAGATTCAGGCCATGCGCCGAATTTTTGAAAGGCAAATGGTGCTGGACGTCAAAGGCAAGGATCAAGATGTGTTTAATCTTTTCTGTGAATCAGGCTCAACCGGAGTTCAGGTTTTATTTATCCGTAACGGTAGATTGTTGGGAACAGATTTTTTCTTTTTTGAGAACAGTAGCGAGGCTTCCGCTGACAATTTGTTGGGTCAGGCACTGCATAGAATTTACATGCCAGAAGGTTCAATTGTTCCCCGTGAAATATTATTGCCCTTTGAGTATACAGATAGAAAACTGCTTGAAGATGCACTCAATAAAAAATCGGAACGGCGCGTTTACGTTGTTTGTCCTCAGAAAGGACGGAAAAAAGAACTTGTCACAATGGCATACAACAATGCAAAAGTTAATTTATCTGAAGAGCGTAGACGTTTTTTAAAAAATTCTAATATTTTAAAGCATGTCAAATACGAATTAAAATTGAATCGTCTTCCAGAAGTAGTGGAAGCCTTTGATATTTCCCATCTATCTGGAACAATGACAGTGGCTTCATTGGTCTGCTGGAAGAATAACTCAGCTTCAAAAAAAGATTACAGGAAATACAAAATCAATGGTATTTCTGGTCCAGACGATTTTGCGAGCATGAAAGAAGTTCTCATACGAAGATATAAACGTTCTCTAATGGAAAGTGAAAAACTTCCAGACTTGATTTTGGTAGATGGAGGAAAAGGGCAAATTAATATCGCCGAAAAAGTTTTGGCAGATCTTGGTATTTTACATAAAGTCGATTTGATAGGACTGGCAAAAGGCCGTTCTGCAAGGAAATTAGGACGCAGCCGCGGTCGAAATGTTGATTACGAATATGTCGTGAAACCAAAACAGAAAAATGAAATCCGTATGCGTCGTGACTCTGAGACTCTCTATTTTTTGCAGAATATCCGTGATGAATCACATCGTTTTGCAATAGAATTTCAACGTAAACTCAAACGTAAAGACATTTTGCATTCTCGTATTGATGATCTAAAGGGAATTGGACCAAAGCGACGGAGGATTTTGTTGAAACACTTTGGCAGTTTAACAAGTTTAAGGAAGGCGTCTTTGGAGGAAATAATGCAGGTGCCGGGAATACCACAAAAACTAGCTCGTGTAATTCAGAGTTATTTGGAAAGCTGAAGCATAATAACTTATAAAAAATTGATTCCTGACTAACTTATATAAAAATTGTCAGTTTCGCTAGAGTAGTGGTCCAGAAACTAGAAAGGATCTCTACCATTTGTTCTCTAACTGATTACAAAGTAACTTCATACTTTTGAAGGAAAGAAATGCTTGAGATGTGTTTAGACTTTGTAAAGTGCTGCAAAATTTATAGAAAACTGCTAAAAAAATATTGACAAAACATAATTTCAATCTTAGCATATAGGGTTGCTGGTCCCCATCGTCTAGTGGCCTAGGACTCCGCCCTTTCACGGCGGCAACAGGGGTT
>CAZOTX010000216.1:0-3561 GCA_964582835.1 uncultured Pseudomonadota bacterium
AAGCACCTGAATTCACGTCACCGATTTGTTGCCACCAAATTTGAGCCAATTTTGGATAGTCGGGAACGTTGATTCCAGTTGGAGACCATCGAACTCGATCGGGAGAACGATAGAATTCCACCAAACCACCAAGCTTTGGTGCACGCTCAGTGAATGACTTATGGCGTATGTCACTATCCCGAATAGGGGTTAAACCTACATGAGTTTTCTTTAAAGAAACAGTTTTAGATACTGTGAACTGGGCGAAGAGCCAAGCTGCTTTTCGGCGATCCACAGGTGTTGACTTAAATAAAGTCCAAGAGCCGGCATCTTGGTAACCCAATTTCATACCATTTTCCCAATATGGTCCATGTGGGGATGGGGCCATCCGCCAGAGAGGCTTTCCATTATTATCTACAGTATTGTTGCCAGATTCCTTAGGTGCTACCATAGAAGAGGTAAAGGCAGTATACCAAAAAATCTGTTGAGCAACATTGCCTTGTGATAGTGCGGGCAATGACTGGTAAAAGTCATAACTTGCAGCTCCGGGAGGGGCGTATTTTCGCAGCCACTCGTCCCATTTTCGAATTGCATACACAGCTGCAGGACCATTAGCCGCACCACCTCTTGATACGGATGCTCCAACTGGGTTACATGATCCAGCTTCCATACGAATACCCCACTCATCTACAGGAACTCCGTTTGGAAGACCTTTACTACCTGCACCAGCCATAGACAACCAAGCATCGGTCATACGCCAACCAAGGTCAGGAGCACGTTTCCCGTAATCCATATGACCATAAATTCGAACTCCATCTATATTCTTGACGTGTACAGAGAAAAATTCGGCAATGTCTTCGTAGGCAGACCAGTTGACTGGGACACCAAGTTCATATCCGTAAATTTTCTTGAACTTCGACTTCAGGTCGGCACGTTGAAACCAGTCATAGCGAAACCAATAAAGATTAGCAAACTGTTGGTCTGGTAGCTGATAGAGTTTCCCGTCCGGACCAGTAGTGAAAGATTTCCCCATGAAGTCGTCAATATCTAAGGTCGGCAGAGTAACGTCCCTACCTTCTCCGTTCATCCAATCTGTAAGGTTGACCGCAAGCTGTAGACGGGAATGAGTTCCTATTAAATCAGAATCGTTGATGTAGGCATCATACAGATTACGTCCTGTTTGCATTTGAGTCTGTACAGCCTGAACAACCTCTCCTTCGCCAAGAAGTTGATGATTGACCTTTATGCCTGTTATTTCCTCAAAAGCTTTTGTTAAAACCTTTGATTCGTATTCGTGAGTTGGAATGGTCTCCGAGAGAACGTTTATTTCCATACCCCTAAATGGAGCTGAGGCTTTGATGAACCAGTCCATCTCTGTTCTCTGTTGAGACTTTGTTAGAGTTGATGGCTGAAATTCGCTATTAATCCATTTTCCAGCTTCCGTTTTCCCTGCAAACGCAAGTGAACTGGAAAGAGCTAACAACAAAACCCCACCTATAACAGAGTTAATTTTATTCATATTACACCCTTTTATTTAAAGTTTAAGACGTGGCTAAGGCTCAAAATATACCACCAAAAATTATCTGACAATACACCCCCCTAGCTTCCAATTGAAAATAGGCAAAATACACAATCCAATAAGTATAAAAGATTCCTTTTATTGACAGTTTAATTTTTAATTATTTTTGTAGAAACTTACCCTCAGTCAAAATTGATAATTGTTATGAAAACAATATACTATTATGTAACCATAACAACCAAAGTGATAAGGTCATTCTCATCACCCAAATTACGATAGTCAAAAAATTTTACAATTACAACTTTTTTATGTGACAAGCCTTAAAAAAAATATTTTAATTGTTATTTTAAAAAAATAATTGTTAATGTACACCGTCTAAATCATATGAAAAGATGGTTAGAAAAAAGTGCCTTTTGACAATTTCATGATGATTGCATATATTCATGATCAAATTAGTAGAGAAGAATAATTTTTCTAACCAGAAAAAATCCCCTTTTTAAAAATATTGAGGGAAAGCATGGAATGCGAATCAGTCAAGGACAGACAATGAATACAAAAAAAAAGACGATATACGACGAAAGTAAAATCCTCACACTTTCCTCCCTCGAGCATATTCGTTTGCGCCCTGGTATGTATATTGGTCGCTTGGGGAATGGTTCACACCCAAGTGATGGTATTTATGTTTTGCTTAAAGAAATTGTGGATAATTCTATTGACGAATTCATTATGGGGTTCGGGAAACGCATCGATATTCGTGTAGAAAATGGAGTTGTAAACATTCGTGATTTTGGTCGTGGGATTCCTTTAGGGAAATTAGTTGAGTGCGTTTCAATCATTAACACCGGCGCAAAATACAATAATGAGGTTTTTCAGTTCAGTGTTGGATTGAATGGAGTTGGTACCAAAGCAGTGAATGCACTTTCAGATCAATTTGAAGTCACCTCTTTTCGAGAAAAGAAATCACTTTTTGCCCAATTCAAATCCGGAGAACTTAAAAATTTTCCAGCTACGATTGATACTAACGAAAGCAATGGAACGAAAATTCGTTTTACACCGGATTCCAAGCTTTTCCCAAACTACAGTTTTGACCTAGGCACCATCCGAAAACAACTCTGGAACTATGCTTATTTAAATCGTAAGCTGACAATAACGCTGAATGGTGAAAAATTTAAGTCTGAAAACGGGCTATTAGATTTGTTAGAGGAAGAAGTAAACGATGCAAATCTTTATGACATAGTCCACTGTCAAAACGGGCAATTAGAAATGGCGTTTACGCACACTGAGCATTACGGTGAGGAATATTTTAGCTATGTCAACGGCCATCATACAAACGATGGTGGTACTCACCTATCGGCTTTTAGAGAAGGCATCCTAAAAGGAGCCAATCAGTTTTTTAATGCAAGCTTTGACGGTCCAGATGTCAGAGACGGACTGGTTGGTGCGATTTCAATAAAATTACAGGAGCCAGTTTTTGAATCACAGACAAAAAACAAATTAGGAAATTCTGATTTGCGTTCATGGTTGATGCCGTTGGTTCGTGATACATTTGTCGATTATCTTTATAAACATCCGGAAGTAGCCGAACCACTAAAACAAAAAATACAGACTAATGAACGCATCCGCAAGGAATTGAACAATGTTAAAAAGGCTGCTAGAGAGAATGCAAAAAAATCAGCACTGACGATTCCCAATTTAAAAGATTGCAAATTTCACCTTGGAGACAAAAGCGAACGCGGGGATGAAAGTACGGTTTTTATTACTGAAGGAATGTCAGCTGGTGGAAGCATGATCAGTGCACGCGATGTTTATACACAGGCAGTTTTCTGTCTGAAGGGTAAGCCGCTTAATTGTCACGGACAAGGAAAAGAAGCTATTTACAAAAATCTTGAGCTGTACAATGTTATGAAGGCCCTTGGAATTGAGGATTCACTTGAGGATTTGAGATATAGTAAGGTTGTGATTGCTACTGATGCTGATGTTGATGGTTTGCATATCAGAAATTTACTCTTGACTTTCTTTTTACAATTTTACGAACCGCTCGTTTTGCAAGGAAACATTTACAT
>CAZOTX010000217.1:0-3546 GCA_964582835.1 uncultured Pseudomonadota bacterium
GAAAAAGTTTGTCGATTACTTGATGATTGTGCTCGTTTGAAATTACCCGTGATATTTTTTATTTCCTCAGCAGGAATGCAGACCAAAGAAGGTGGGGGTTCATTATTCTCAATGTCCATCATAAATGAACGTATTACACGTTTTGTAAAAGATTTGGATCTTCCGGTGTTGTGTTTTGGTTTTAGAGATTGTACTGGAGGAGCACAAGCAAGTTTTGTGACTCACTTGCTTGCTCGGACATACTATTTTTCTGGGGCACAAATACCATTTGCAGGACAGTTGGTTGTTGAAAGCCACCTTCCTGTACACTCCACTCTATCTAACTACCTTTCAACCAATCCTGGAACAATGGATGGTCTAGTAAAAAATCCATTTGATAAAGGAATTGACAAGAAATTACAGGAGATTGATTCACAAATTCCTGTAGCAAAGATTTCCGTAGAGGAAATTATTTCTCGTGTATTATCAGGAGAGTATCAGTTGTCTATAGAAGACGAAGTAAATTCGTATTCCACACATGAAAATTTACATATAGGGAAAATTGAACGTGTACTGATACACGCACGAGGTTGTACGGCTGCACGCCTTATACTTGGTGCGCAAGATGCTGGATTTGAGGTAGTCCTTGTTGCTTCGGATCCAGACATGGAAAGCTATCCGGCAAAATTGCTTAAGAATGAAGACCGCTTGGTCTGCATTGGAGGGAACACACCGCAGGAAAGTTATTTAAATGGAATGAGCGTGATCAGAATTGCAGAGCAGGAAGAAGTGGATGCAATCCACCCAGGCATTGGATTTTTGTCAGAATCCCCACATTATGCACGCATTTGCAGGGAGCATGGTTTCAATTTTGTTGGACCTCGTGTGGCGAATATGGATAGAATGGGAAACAAATCAAATGCAATTTCGACAGCAAAGAATTTAAATATTCCGGTTGTTCCAGGGAGTGAAGGGGCCTTAATGGATCCTGTGCAAGCCATGGAAGTTGCATCAGAAATTGGTTTCCCAATACTGATAAAAGCAGCACATGGAGGTGGTGGTAAAGGGATTGAGGTGGTCCATGAAGTAAATAAATTTCAGTCAATTTTCTCACGGATGTCTCAGGAAGCATTGAGTGCATTTGGTAATGGAGATTTGTATTTGGAAAAATATATTGGCTCAATACGTCACCTTGAAGTTCAAATCATTCGGGACATGCATGGAAATTCGAAATTATTGGGTATTCGTGATTGTTCTGTTCAGCGCAACTACCAAAAACTTATAGAAGAAACTGCTTCTGGAATACAGAAAAAGATTAAAGAACAGATTTATAGCTATGCAAAAAAATTAATTGAGGAAATTGATTACATAGGTGCTGGTACTGTTGAATTTATTTATGATCTTGCTGAAAAGAAGATATATTTTATGGAAATGAATACACGTCTTCAAGTTGAACATCCAGTATCTGAAATGGTTTCCAAAGTTGATTTGGTTAGATTACAGTTTGAGGTGACACAAGGTTATAATTTAGGGGAATTAGATTTTAAGCTGAATGGGCATGCCATTGAATTACGCATTATAGCAGAAAAAATTGAACTGGATGATGAAAATGAATTACGGTTTGTTCCGGATCCGGGACACCTCTCTGAAGTCTATTTCCCTAAAAAAAACAATGTGCGCGTTATTCAATCAGTTGATTCAAGTTCTGTTGTATCGCCTTATTATGACAGCCTAATCGCACAAATTATCTGCTGGGGAAAATCCCGCAGGGAAGCGATTAATAGTTTAATTAATTATTTAAAAGGAGTGAAAATTCATGGTGTCTCTACTAATTTGGCCTTGAATAGATCTATTTTACAGGATGCATCCTTTCAAAAGGGTGGTTTTAGTACAAGTTATCTTGTAAATTTTTTTGAGGAGGTTGACACTATGACTTTACTGAAAGATGCACAGAGAGATTCCGGTAGTACAAAAAGTTCTGTGGACCACAAAGCTATTATGCTGGAAAATTCCGATGAGTTGAAAGTACTTTCTCCTCAGATGGGGGGCTTCTATCGGTCATCATCTCCGGACGATGAACCATTTGTCAGTGAGGAGCAAATTATTGACGTAAATCATACTCTTTGCTTACTTGAATCGATGAAGGTTTTTAATAATTTAACTTTGGCAGATTTTAAAAGTCCGGATGGAGATGTATTATACCCAATTGGAGTAAAATACAAAGTGGTACGAGTAATTGCTGAGGATCAGAATACAGTCAACAAAGGGGATTTGCTGTTTGTGATAAAGCCCGTTGATGCCTGACTACAAATCATTTGTCATGAAACCGCAAAATAAATCTGATACTGTCCCTACCTACATTCCACCATTAGATTTGGGAAAAATTCTCAAAGTAGTCTCTTTAGACATTGAAATGTTGGAATCACAAATATTACGAGATATACAGACCGAAATTCCTTTGCTTAACAGTGTTACTGAGCATATTCTAAGTTCAGGGGGGAAACGTTTGCGTCCCGCTCTTGTTTTTTTAGGAGCCAAAATGTTTGGAGGAGTTGATCAAAGAGTTATGCAGGCAGCTCAAGTTATTGAATATTTACACACTGCAACATTATTGCACGATGATGTAGTTGACGCAGCGGAAACAAGAAGGAATAAACAGACAGCTTGTAGATTATGGGGGGATGAGGTTAGCGTCCTTTCAGGAGACTATTTGTTGGCAATGGCATTTCACCGCCTAACAAAATTGAGATATCTGGAAGTTTTAGAATTGATGTCGGAAACCACTACAAGGATGGCAAAGGGAGAATTGCTGCAATTGACCCGTTCATATGAGACTGTCAACGAAGATGATTATTTTGAAATCATTTATAACAAAACAGCCTGTCTTTTTGCGACTGCAATCAAAACAGGGGCTTTGTTAGCTGGAGCTTCGGGAGAATCAGTAAATCAGTTGTACAATTACGGAATGGCTATTGGGGTATCTTTTCAAATTGTGGATGATACTCTTGATTATTCAGATGAAAAAAAAACTGGAAAGCCGGTGGGAGGAGATTTACAGGAACGGAAAATCACACTTCCTTTGAGTCATCTGTTGGAAAAGGCAAATGCTAATGACAAAAGCCGTTTGGATATGATTCTTGCCCAAACTATTATTGAAAAACCACAGATTAAGGAGGTAACATGCTTGATGAAACGCTATGGATCCATTGATTATTCCTTAGCACACTCAAGACATTATGCAGAAAAGGCTCGGCGTTGCATAGAAAATTTTCCATATACAGAGACTAGGCGATCACTTGAAGACATCTCTGATTATATCGTTTCTCGTCAAAGTTGAAATATCTTATAAGGTATTCTATTTCATTTTTGAAGACAAAGAATGACGATTATAAAGTGAACTCCAGCGGATTGCTCGTCGGGATGCTTCACGAAGTGAAATTAATATGTCTTCTATTTTTAGTGGTTTTTCAAAAAAATCATAGGCACCACCTTGCATGCATTGTATTACATTAGGTAATGTGCTGTGTGATGTCATCATATAAATCTGCATCAATGAATTTATTTCTT
>CAZOTX010000218.1:0-3544 GCA_964582835.1 uncultured Pseudomonadota bacterium
AATTTATATTCAATACTTGAATTAATAAATTCAGCGAAAAATTTGATATTGAGGTAAGAATATTTCTTTCAATATTTGAAAAGATCTAGGGAGATACTTGATTGCTTGAACGGTATAATACTTAAGAATCTTTGGATTCAACATCATTCTTCTTAGTGTAATTCTATGTCTACGTTTTTGAGCATTCGCAAAAATTTCTCGCATGAATTCAGGATCAAATTCTTCTGTTTTAATACTGTTACGCTTTGGAGGCTCATGCATTGCTACACCGTGTAATAAGTTCTCCTTCATTACTATGTCATATAATTCAGTTCCCGGGAGTGGAATCGCAAGGTTGAATCCTGGATTCACTCCATACCTTTTGTATTTATCCATTGCCCAGTCAACTGTGCCTTTGATCTCCTCTTTAGTTTCACCTGGAAGACCAAGGACATAACCTGCAAATAAAGGTAATTTCACTTCATGACATGCTTTCATAACAGGTTCAACCTTACTTAAGTCCAATCGTTTTTTTATTACTTCGTCAATAACTCTTTGAGATGATGATTCAATAGCTATACTAAGATATTGTGCTCCAGATTTCTTGGTCTTTTTGATCAGATCATACGACCATGAATCAGCCCGAACAGAGTTAGGAGTGCCCCATTTAATGATCTTTTCTTGAGAAATTAAAACATCCAAAATTTTGTCATACCTTTTAACATCAAATGTAAAGTTGTCATCTTCGAAGTGAATATAGTCTATGTCATAATTATTTCTTAAAAAATTGATATAGTTCTCTACATATTCAGGGCTATGTTGTCTCCATTTGTATCCCATGGTTACCTGCACAGAACAAAAAATACATTGGTGAGGACATCCTCGACTTGTAATTATTGAAACGCTTCTATTTCCAGTTTCGGCAATTCTTGAAGCGAATCCCGATTTTTGAAGGTAAAAATATCTTTCTACATCAACCATATCATAAGCTGGTAATGGAACTTCATCTAGTTTTTTTATGAAAGTAATAGGGGCTTTTTTGCTTGAACGAAGTAAACTCAAGTCTTCTTTGGTCTCCAATACACCCTGAATTTGAGGAGATCGACCTTCTTTAATATCTCTTAATAGTTGGCAAAAGCGTTCTTCTCCTTCCCCCATAACCACGTAGTCTATTGAGGGTTTACTTATCATTTTTTCTGGGAAGCTTGAGGCATGAGGTCCACCTATAACAGTAGTTAACTCCTGATTTATTTTCTTACAGATTTTAGCAACTTTTATGGCTGCGCTAATCTGAACAGAGAACATATTCGAAATTCCTACCACATCTGGTTGAAAATCTCTAATCTCTTTCTCAACAATTTCCCAAGTATCTCCAAACATCTCAAAATTTTCTGCATCTGTATATCTTTGTGCCCCCAATCTTGCGTCATAGACTTTTAAATCACAGTCCAATCCTTCCTTACGTATAGAAGCAGCCAGATAGAGAATTCCCAATGGAATAGAGACATTGGCTCTTTGATCTACACCCGTATTATTGTTAACAATTTGGGGTGGTATCATCAAAAATACTTTTTGTTTTAGGCTCATTGTTTTTCTCATTAACCAGTGAAATTATTTTTTTTAGTTGAATTTAAATATTGTCTTATTTCAAGGTTTTGTAATGATGCCGATCCGTAAAAGTTTATGAATTTCTTGGTGGCGGGGGAAGGATTTGAACCTTCGACCTTCGGGTTATGAGCCCGACGAGCTACCTGACTGCTCCACCCCGCTACTAGAAGAAAAAATGAAGGATATTGAATTTTTGGAGCGAGAGACCGGGTTCGAACCGGCGACCCTCAGCTTGGAAGGCTGATGCTCTACCAACTGAGCTACTCTCGCCTTATTTAAAATCTATTCTAGATGTTAAACCTTTATTATGTCAATACATTTTATTTTCACAGTAGTTTATTCTGCAACAAATTATGATTGTTTATTTATCAAAATTTCTAATATTCAATATTCTGAATGGTTACCCTATGCTCTGTGTTTGTTCTTTCGTCGAATTGGACTACCATGAACATGTTCCAGTGGAGGCAAGGACACTCCAGAGGGGCTTACTGGACGTTCTCCATAGTTCCCAAGAGTTCGGATACGGTCATAGAGTATAATAGCGCCAGTTGTGGCTACATTTAAGCTGAATCTAGTAGGGATTTTTATAATATGCTGACATAACTGTAATATTTCCGGACTCAATTTCCCCATTTCGGGACCCAGAATGTAGGCAGCATTCGGTGGATGGCGGAAAACTGGTAACATTACAGCCTCTTCAAGAAATTCAACACCTACCAGAACACACCCTCCTGGAAGTTTTAAATTTGCAACAGAACTGAAATCATACCAGGGAATGCTCCTTGGTGCTGCCGAAGTATCAGATTTGGCTTTGTTGATTGAATATTTAGAATTTACAGTGAACATAAAGCTTGCGCCAAAGGCATGTGCAGTGCGAAACAGATTTCCTGCATTCATAAGTTTACTCGATTGTTCAATTCCTATTCCGAAATATCCACGCATTTACTTCACTCACCGTATGGTATCCAGACATTCTTTACTTGAGAAGCGCGCCGCATCCATTCACGTGCTTCTGAATGCTGATTATCATACCAGTCTAGTTTCTTCCCGTTATTGGACCAAATAATTTTCATGTTACCGGTACTTAGTTTCTTAACAGCTGTACACTCATCTTGTGTCCCTGACACCCATAAACCTGCTATATCGTCGTGTTTTGATAGAACGTTACAAAGTTCTGTAGAATCTCCGGTAACTATGTTAACAACTCCAGAAGGTATATCTGAGGTTTCAAGCACCTGATAAAAATCTGTAGCTACCAAAGCAAATGGTCGAGATGGTAAAAGGACTACACAATTTCCCATTGCGATTGCCGGCAAAAGCATTGAAAGCATACCCAAAAGAGGATCTTCATCTGGACATACAATTCCCATTACCCCAATTGGTTCATTCAGGGCTAAAGCAAGTCCACGAATAGGTGGTTGATGAACCAATCCTTCGTTTTTATCAGCTAATGCTGCAAAAGTAAAAATCTTACCCACGGCAGTTTTTACTTCAAGTTCTGCCTGTTTTTCGGATACACCAGTTAACTGAATAATTCTATTTTTAAATTCTATAGTCCGTGTTTCCAGATTCTCTGCTAGAAAATATAGGATTTGCGCACGCAAGTGTGGTGTACAATTTTGCCATCCGGACGCTTTGTGAGCAGCTTCAACAGCATTACGGATGTCTTTACGATTACCGTCTCCGATTTCCCCTGCAAGTGTACCGTCAGCATTTAAAACGTTTAATGAATAACCTGAGTCTGGACGTGTTTGTTTTCCACCAATGTAAAGCTTAGCTGTACGGTCTAGTGATAAAGATGGATTTGCAGATGCTTTAATTTTTGCTATTGCAATTCTAAATTGATTTTTAGAAACACTTTGTTTTTTAGGCTTAAGATACTCAAACATTCCTTCGTGCCCCCCTTCGCGACCGTATCCGCTTTCACGATAACCGCCAAATCCAACTGATGCGTCGA
>CAZOTX010000219.1:0-3526 GCA_964582835.1 uncultured Pseudomonadota bacterium
TTCATAAGGAATTGCGCCGCATCAAGGAAGCATTTGATCCAAATAATCGGCTTAACCCAGGAAAAATTGTAACACCAATTTCTCATGAAGACAAAGTAGTCCGACTTGAAGGACCTCTCCGTGGTCACAAAGACCGACAAATCTCTGTTGGGTTTCTAAAGGATTTTGAGACTGCTATAAACTGTAACGGGAATGGTGCATGTTTTGACTATTCTCCTGAACATGTGATGTGTCCATCTTCAAAAATTACGCGTGATCGTCTCCAGTCTCCGCAGGGAAGAGCAGGAATGATCCGTGAGTGGATCCGGTTAATTTCTTTGAAAAACCAAACAGAAGTTTCAGGGAAAAGTTTTTTTATTTTCTTAAAGAATTTCCTAAAAATTATAAAGAATTCATGGAATAAAAAAGAAGGCGAGTATGATTTTTCGCATGAAGTTTTTGAATCAATGTCAGGGTGTTTGGCATGCAAAGCATGTACTACTCAGTGTCCAGTACATGTTGATGTGCCGGAATTCAGGTCTAAATTTTTAGAACTTTACCATAGCCGTTATTTACGTCCACTAAAAGATTATTTGGTGGGATCAATTGAGAATTGTGGCCGTATTTTTTCTCAAATGCCTTTTCTAGCAAACGTATTCCTTAGTTGTTCGTATAGCCGTATCTTGCTGAAAAATCAAATTGGTTTAAGAGATTTGCCGGAATACAGTCCAGAATCTGTCAGGATCCGTTTGCAAATGGCTGATGCTCCTATATTTGACCTAGATAAGATGATTTTGAGCTCTCCGGAGGAATTGAGTAAAAGTGTGATTTTGATACAGGATGCATTTACTTCATTTTATGAATCGCAAGTTGTTTTAGATTTTTATGAACTTTTGAAACAATTACAATATAAGGTTTTCGTGGCTCCCTATAGTCCAAATGGTAAAGTACTTCACGTAAAAGGTTTCTTGAAACAATTCCAGAAAGTTGCAAAGAAAAATACAAAATGGCTATCGCATGTAGCTCGATGTGGGATCCCTCTTGTAGGAATTGATCCTAGTGTGGTTCTGACATACCGTGATGAATATTTAAAAATTCTGGGAGAAAAAAATTTGCCATTTGATGTTCTTTTACCACAAGAATTTTTAGCAAAATATTATAATATTCCTCACAAACATTTATTCTTAGCAAAAAAAAATATTCATGAATATCAACTATTAGGGCATTGTACTGAAAAAACTGGTGTACACATTTCCCAAGATTTGTGGAAGGAGATCTTTGAAGCATTTGGTTTGTCATTGAAGTTGATCCCGGTAGGCTGTTGCGGAATGGCTGGCTCATACGGTCATGAAACCGATCATTACGAGGAATCTCGTGGAATTTATAATTTGAGCTGGAGGGAAAAAATTCCAGAGGATCCATCATTGCGACAGTATATTTTGGCTACTGGGTTTTCTTGCCGCAGTCAAGTGAAGCGTTTTGAAGGTTTTCGACCTTTTCATCCGTTGCAGGCGCTTTTAAGAGAAATTATTTCGGCGAATTAAATTCAAAATGAATTGCTGATTTTTCAATTTATATCCTTAAAATTACTATGGAAGAAATTAACTTTGATGATTTTTTACGAGTTCACATCAGGACAGGTACTATATTGGAGGCTATTCGAAATGAAAATGCACGTAATCCTGCGTACATCTTACACATAGATTTTGGTCCATTTGGTGTTAAAACAAGTTCAGCACAGATTACAGAAAATTACCAACTAAATGAATTACCAGGTATGGTAATAATGGCAGTGATGAATTTTCCTGCCAAACGCATTGCCGGTGTTAAATCTGAAGTGTTAGTGCTTGGAGCTTATTCTGCAGAAAAAGGAGTGGTGTTACTAACTCCAACTGATTCTGTGGAAAACGGTTGTCTTGTGGGGTGAGTTTTTCCGGTATCTATTTTTGTTTCACTATGGATTTTGTTGATGAATTTATCTTTATCTTTCCAAAGTTCATTCAGCCAACTACGAACTGCTAATGATCCTCCTTTGCCTCTAATTGTTTCCAGTGTTGGAACCATTCCTTGACCAAGAGTCAAAGATTCTATTCTGACCACAATTTGTGTAACCCTGCCAAACAGTAAATCTGAAAATTTTGGAGATGAATGACCAGGGTATACTAATGTAATATTGAGAATTGATGTTATTTCGTCTCCTAAACTGTTCAAAACTGTATGTATGCCCCCGGCATGTGGCTTGAGTAAATTAATGAACGGTGACTTAGTCCTGTAATGTTTTTCTGATGTAAATCTGGTCCCTTCAGCATAATTTAAAATAGTTACCGGAATGCCTCTTAGCTTTTCGCAAGAACGTTTTGCAGTTTCCAAGTCTTTGCCGCGTAATTCGGGCCGATTTTTTAAAGTATCTCTTGAATAACGTTTCATAGTAGGATATTCCAGGGCCCAGAGAGCTTGACCCAGAAAAGGAATCCACAGCAGTTGCTGTTTGATAAAAAACAGCAAAAAAGGTATTTGTTTTAAAAAAATTCCTTGTGCAACCGGAATATCTAGTAGAGAAAGATGATTGCTGATCACCAAATATGTGCCATCTGTCCTCAAATTATCCAGACCTTCAATGATCCATTTAATATCATAAAACACTTTCAAAAGAAAATTGTTAGTGATAATAAAACCTCCTGAAATCCAATAGGAAATTCTACCCCACACTTTACGCCAGTTAGAGAACGGAATCACAAATTTAATTGGAGCGCACAGGCTGACAAGCGTACCATGAAAAGAAGTATTAAGAACAAATAAAATAACAAAAATTGGAATCCTTAACAAATTTTTCAAATATATTTTCATTTATAGTTAAAAGTATATGGTATTTTTAGTTATGTTTTAAGGTCTATGTTTTATGTAAAAAACAATGATTGATATTGACTGAAATAAAAAATAATTTCAAGTTGTTGAATTGTTTCAAGGTATTGGGGGGGAGGTTTTTTTACTGACAAATCGAAGGATTTCCGTTAATCCCATTGGTGAAAATAACCAGTAATCTGGAAGATATCCGGAAGGAGAAACTGATTCCATCTTATGATTCATGTGAATTCTATGGTTGAATGAAAGCATTATGCGTGAATTTTTCAGCTGAAAAATAGGACCTAAAGTGTTTTTAGGAAACGGCCCCGTATTTGTTCCAATTAGTATTCCATCCGGAATCTGTTTGGCTAAGGCAGCTAAAAATTGACAGCCATTTCCACAATTATGGTTTGCCAATACGATAAGACGAGTCTTCCACCTTGGTGCATCTTTTTTCCCGTTGAAAATGAACTTAGTTTCCACCCACTTTTCAACAATTCCTTCCTCTCTGAAATGGGAATTTAGTGCCTTTAACTGTTGGCGTTTTTGTTCCAGTTGATCTTTTCCTATCAACAAACGTGATGTGGAATGATGTAGATTCCATTGTATTCTGTTCAGCAGTCCTTTTATAATGGGAATTGTTTGTCTTTCTCGTACAATCACATTTTTCCAATGATTACTGGTAAATTCCTTGAGCCACTTT
>CAZOTX010000220.1:0-3521 GCA_964582835.1 uncultured Pseudomonadota bacterium
CAATCTTCGAGAGCAAGCAATAATGCGCGTGAAATTCCATGTCGAATAGCACCAGCTTGCCCCGAAAGTCCCCCTCCGTGTACATTAACAAAAATATCAAATTTTTCAAGTGACTCAGTTAGTTCCAAGGGTTGACGAAGGACCATTTTCAGAGTTTCTCGACCAAAATAATCTTCAACAGGTCGTTTGTTAACTACAATTTTACCTTTTCCTGGTCTAAGGTAAACTCGAGCTACGGAATCTTTTCTACGTCCAGTTCCATAGTATTGAACAGCTGCTTTTTTTACCATAGGTCAGATATTTAGGGGGCGAGGTTGTTGAGATTCATGTGGATGCTCTGAACCAGAGTATACTTTTAAACGACGAATCGTACGTCTGTTAAGTCCGTTCTTAGGCATCATTCCTTTGACTGCCCCTTCCACAATACGCTCAGGATGTTTTTCCTGCAACTCGTAAAATTTACTGCTCTTAATTCCCCCTGGGTATCCAGTATGATGATAATACATTTTTTCCACATTTTTTTTACCACTCACATGAATTTTTTCTGCATTTACCACAATTACAAAATCTCCCGTGTCTACATGTGGTGAAAAAAATGCTTTATGCTTTCCTCGCAGTACATGGGATATTTTTGTTGCCATCCTACCCAGAGTCATACCCTCTGCATTCACAATCCACCAATCCCGTGAGAGTGTGCCATTGTAAAATTCCTCTTTTCTGGCGAATTTAGTATTCATTAATTATCTCAATTACACTTCTTATATCTTTAATCCAAATATTTCCATTCATTATTGGATGTTTTTAGTAAAACCATTGAATTATCTAAAATTATAGGTATATTTGCAATACAATTTTATAATTTTTGTAATTTTTTCGAAATAATATTTTTCCTATTTCGTTAATTTTTATTTTTACACAACATTTTTCCAAAAATTCCACACTGATATTTAGTAATCATCATAAAATTACTAAATTTTAAAAAAATACACTTATATCGAAGTTGTGTAAAATAACAAAATAATTAAAATTTTTCACGTGTTATATAATTTATTAATGACAAATTTATGTATGAGTATCTTTTCATTGTGGAGTTTTATCTCTAATCGGATTAGCCAAAATTCACCGAATTTCTTCGTCTATTTTTACCCACATATAAATTTTCATCTGCCTTTTTCAACAAATCCTCTTTTGTTTCTGCATCTTCTGGAAAAGATGAAACCCCAAATGTGCAAGTGAGATTCCCCAGTGGTTGATGTTCTTGAAATGGAATAATTTCATTCTCAACTTCTGTGAGAATTTTTTCTGCAATCAAAAGTGCATTTTTTTTCCCACAATTTGGTAAAATAATTACAAACTCGTCACCTCCAAAACGAACTGCCAAGTCCCCCCTTCGGATAGTGTTTTTGAAGATTGTAGCAATGGATACAAGGACAACGTCTCCCATATGGTGACCATGTGAATCATTATAATGTTTAAAATTATCCACATCGGATATTATAATCGAAAATGGTTTTTTCCCTTTTGAGTAAATTGTTACCAGTGCTTCCAAGAACTCATCCATCCTCCGTCGGTTAGCTAATCCAGTAAGTTTGTCTGTATCTGCTACACACTCTATTTGCTCCAACTCTTTGTAAAGAAAATAACCTTTACGAATTTTGGCAATTATATGCTTTAAGTCAAAATTTGAAAATGGTTTTTTCAAAAAATCTGTAACACCAAGCTCAGCAAGAAAACGCCTGTTTTGTTCTTTTTTACAAAATGTACTAACAATTAATATTGGAGAAAAGTGAGAATTGCATAATTCTATCAACATTCGAATAGAATCTTTTTTCGATCTACCACCTGTAAATTTTTCAGGATCAATTATAAAAAAATCAAATTTTCCCTTTTTCCTATTTTCAATAAATTCCTGATATGATCTAAATTCAAATATCCTAGATTTGCTCCACTCATTTACAATTACATTTTTGATTAAAGTACAATTTTGTTTGTCCGGGTCAAGAATACAGATTAACGGTAGTATCTCATCTTGTGAGCGAACTTTTTTTTTATTTAACAATGACAATGCAGTTGTATGTTTCAATTTTTCTGCAAGTATATGAGAAAACATCAAATAAGCTACTGGAACTTTTGTGTCATTGTCTTTAACTTTGAAGAGATGATTGGGGAAAATTATTACTTTAGTATTTTCTTCTGTAATAACATCAGCGAATGGATTAGGATCATTGTTTATGATTGACATTTCTCCGAAAACATCTCCGGGAAGGTCAAGACGCATAATAAAATCACTTTGTGAAGTTATTGCGAGAGAACCCTCTACAAGGACAATCAACTCCGGTTCTTTCGGATGTGCTTCCCGAATAAGGTGCTCCTCAGCATTCAAAGAGACTAATTCACAGTGACTTAACATTTCCTTGAGAAAAGACTGACTGAGCTTTCTGAAATAACGACTTGAATTTATGATTCCCGTAACAAGATTCAGCTCTTTCTCGTTTTTGAGAGATGAGAGAGATTTTTTCTGCATTGGAAAATTTTGATATCCTCGATGCATGTTCCAAGTTGGAACTTTAAGCATGTAAAATGTTTTTTATAGTTTCTATGGGAACTATGACACGATTAAATTACAATTACAATATTTAGAAAAAGTTAAAATGCTTCCCATTATAGGAATTGTCCTAATACCAGGAATTCTCTGGGGCTGGGTATTTTATCATGCACAGTGCTACAAAAAATATTACCTGTCTCTACTACTATTCTTGTTTGTTGGAGGAATGATTTCTGGGATAGTTGCATTAATCTTAAATCATGCTGTTGAAAAATATACACTTTTCTGGCCGGGCGGCAATTTACCTCATTTTTTTTTCCTGGGTAAATCAATACCATTGACTAGTTCAGTTTTCTGGTTTCTTGTTGGCATAAATGAGGAGTTTGCAAAGTTGCTTGTATTGCTGTCAGTGGTTTTTCCAAGTCGTAATTTACAAGATCCTTTTGATGGAATTCTATATGCAGTCGTCGTCTCAGTTGGATTCGCTGTAATGGAAAACTTTTATTATCTGGATCAGTTTGGAGTGGCAGTTGTTGTTACACGAACTGTTATTACCATACCTGCACATGCTTTTATGAGTGTACCTATGGGATTTTTTGTAGCAAAATCTCGTTTAACAATTGATTCAGGTAAGCAAAATAATATTAGATTTTTACTGCCAACGTTTATTATTTTTTTAGGATGGTTGTTTTCTTCATTTCTGCATGGACTTTATGATTTTTTCCTGTCTTTAAATATGGAGAGAGAAGCATATTTACTAATTTTCATAATGGGAAGTATCAGCTTTTTGCTAGGAAAATTTTCTTTACGAGTGAGCAAAAATAAGGCTGAGGTATGAAATATAATATATTTAAGATTTTGCTTCTATTGTGTTTTTAAAATCTAAAAAAATATTTCCTCCCGATCAAAAGTTAAATTTCAAAGCAAATTAAAAGACAATGCAACTGCAAATCAAACTAGATTTTACATTATTTCC
>CAZOTX010000221.1:0-3516 GCA_964582835.1 uncultured Pseudomonadota bacterium
TTAACATATGGAGGATGATTGTATCGTTGTCGTTTTCAGCAAGTTTCCAAGACATAGTTCCAGAGCGGAAATGACCTGCCGACAAACTTCCTGGAAGCATCAATAAGGTTAACAATCCTACTGATATTAAAATTAAAATGATTTTGTTTAATATTTTAATAGTTTTCATGCTCCAATACACTGAAAGAGACTACTATTTTGTCTGAAATTTCATGTAAACAAAAAGCATCATTCTATATGAATTCTAGGTAAATGGTGTTTATTTTTATAAATAATACTTACTGAGTATCGATAAAAAAAGTTCTTTTTTAAGTACTTTAAAAAAATGTTTAGTCTATGACAAAACATTGTTATAATTTTTAATTTACTTTATAATATATTAAATAATATCAATTAATTATATTTAAATTCTGTAATATTAACTTATTATAACAAAAATGGAATATGTATTTTCTAAAAGGTTAAGTTGATCACAAAAAATAATTTACTACTACAATCTTTATGAATATTGACAAAATTCGTTTATTTTTTCTTTATCTTGCCTGGTTCTCAGCAATAATGAATATCATTTTTGGGAAAACAGTTTTTACTTTTGGAAATGTGGGTGTATTGGGTTTAATATGTTTTTTTGTATTAACAATTAGTCGTCTCAAAAAAGAAAGTAATTTTATAATTCTTATTCTTCTTATTGTAGCTTTTTTTTTCTTAGATAGCATTCCAAGTTTTGAGGAATTATTATCCGGAGGTCGTTTTATTTTAGTCTTTTCTGCATTATTACCTACTATGATCTTAGTAAGATCTGCATCTGTAGATGTAGAAAGAGTGAAAATTTCTCAAAATTTATTAAAAATTCTTCCTAGACAAATTGCAACGTCAGGATTTCAAATTGCTTCTCATTTTTTTGGTAGTGTAACAAACACTGGAACATTTTCTATTCTTTCAGCAGCTCTTCCGGAGGATAGTAATAAAGAATATCGTAAGGCTATTGCAGAAGCCTGTTTGCGTGGTATGAATACTTCTGCAACCTGGTCTCCATTTTTTGTCGCTTTTGCGGTGGGGCAAGCTCTTATTGAAAATACAAATTCTTTGATTGTAATAGCATGTGGATTTATTTTTGGTATACTTTTCAATCTTGTTTCATTGTCAATATTTGCTTATGGATTAACATTTAAACATATTAAACTATCTCTGGCATGTCTCAGACCGGTAGTACCAATTTTTTTGTTAATTATGTCATCTGTTTTATCTGTATCAATTTTGTTCGAATTTACAGCATTATCAGCAGTTGTTTTAGTAATGCCTATAATTGTATTATTTTATTCGATTTTTAACTTTAAAAATATTAATAAGATTTTTTCTAATTCTACATCTTGGCTTCTTAATACTTCAGACGATATTTTTGTAATAAGTATTGCAATGTTAATTGGATACCTAATTTCTCATTCCAATTCAATAAATGATTATAAAATTATTTTCAATTCTGCAATTTATCCTACGTGGTCTATCTTGACACTAACTCCGTTCTTAATAACACTATTTTCTTTTGTAGGAATACACCCAATAATTACAAGTACAATTGCATTCTCTTTGTTATCATCAGGACAAGTTGAAATACATCCTGCTTTGCTTATGCAGGCACATCTTGTAGGTTGGGCTGGAGGAACTATGAGTTCGGTAGCGTCACTTTCGGTTTTAACATGTTCAAATCTTTTTCAAGTAGAATCGTGGAAACTTGCATTTGGTCCAAATTTATTAACAGCTGTTATTTTTTCTTTATCGTCAGGCTTATTACTTAGCTTCATAAATTTATTTCTTTAGAAAAGATGCATTAAAAACTTTTTATAATATTAATTATTCCAATTGGTTTGCAACATTGCCGGGGTTATGACGTTGCGGTAACAAAATAGCCGCCCCTACTATAAAACATGCTGCAATTGAAATTATTCGCATTACTGCCTCAAAACCCGCTCCATTAGACAACAAGTAACGTGCCGTCATCAATGCCACAGCACCTATTACCAGATTTATCATGAATTTTACCGAAAGCACCTTGGGTCTCCACTGATCAGGAACATATTGTGATAATAACGCATCAGTTATTGGTATCTGGCCAAAGACAAAACCCATGGCCAGTAAAGAAACCACAAATAGTGTATAATCGTTCTGCAGAACCATCAGGAATAGGAATAATGGCTGACCAGCAGCGATGAAAATTAGGACATTTTTTATATTCCTTTTATCAATGGCATTTCCGCTAACGAGCTGCGCAAAAGCAGCCACTGCATATATTAAAGACGCTAAAGTTCCTGTTACAGCAATGTCTGCAGAAATTCCTAGCATTCTGACTTCAAATAATCTAGGAATAATGAAAGTCATTGCTCCGAAGACAAACCCTCCTGCAGCTGTAATTAAAGCCAGTGAAATCAAGGCACGTTGCCAGCCAGGTGCAAATCCAATTAATTCTTTTTCCTGTCGAATAGCTCCATTTGGACTGGAATTTACATTACTCACAAAGATAAAAAAACCAAGTCCAATAAGTATAGAAACCGCTCCAGGAAAAATGAAAGCCATTCTCCAGTCAAATTGGGAGAGTATTAAACCTGTCACTAGTGGAGCTGCTGCAACACCCATATTCCCCCATAGCCCATTCATTCCGAGTCTCCAACCGATTTTCCCTTCACCCTCTATTACCATAGCTATTCCGACAGGGTGGTAAATTGATGCAAATATACCAATGAAAGCAAGTCCAAAACCTAACTGAAGAAGACTTTGTGAGAATCCAGTAAGAATAGAGGACAATCCAATGCCAACAAAAAAAACAGTCAACATTCCATTTCGATTCCAAAGGTCAGCCAAATGTGCTGCTAATGGGGCACATGCTCCAAACAAAACTAGTGAGGGAATACCGTATAAAATCATTTCAGCATAGGCTCCATCTTTTCCAAAACCGAAGTCAATTCCTGCACTGAATGCTGCCTTTGCAAATATTAGCATTAGCATGTGATCGGTAAAATGACCAAAGTTAAGATATAAGAGTCGCAATGAAATTGGATTAAGCATTAATTTATTTTGAGATATTTAAATAACCGTTTTTCAAATTCACAAAAAAGTAATTTTAAAAATTATCCCCGTTTAATTGCCAAGACTAAGAATAATTTGGAAAGGGTTTTGCCGTTATAAGATTAGTTGATTTAAAGGTGTTCATTTTTTATACTTCTTGTTCATATTTGTACAGTAACGAAAAGATAATCAATTTGTCAAGTTAAGACCAGAAGTCACCCAGGAATTAGAATCCATATTTTTTAAAGTCCCATTGTTCGAGTTCGAAGTGTTATCTGTCAGCGTAGAATCAGTACCATCGTTGAACTTCCAGTAGCCAACAAGATCGCCGGAGTTAGTATAATTTCCTGAATCTATTGACGCATTTAACCCATTTCCAGAATTGTATAGGGTAATTATGGCAGTGCTGCTAAGGGTGGAGCTCCAGATCGCAACTTCATCTATTTGGCCGTTGAA
>CAZOTX010000222.1:0-3508 GCA_964582835.1 uncultured Pseudomonadota bacterium
GCTGGGCTAGCATTGCATTGGCCACCAATTTTGATAATTCACTGCTCCAGACACTCGTCATCAGCAAGCGTTCCTGAGGGACCCAGTGTGCGTAAATTGCTGCGACAATTTCCGCGGCCTTGCGTCCATCCTCATCTTGTTCCCCACCAATCAATATACGATCGGGATTTGTCAAATCTTCAATTGCTGTTCCTTCTGCTAAAAATTCCGGATTGGAAACTACAGAAAAATGAGTAGAACTTTTTCCTGATTCTAAAATTTTGGCCATCGCTTCTGCAGTACGGACCGGTAGAGTGCTTTTTTCGACAACAATTACTTCGGGCTTTAGACAATTGGCTAAAATTTCTCGTGCGGTTTTTTCCCAGAATTGTAAATCTGCAGCTTTTCCTGCACCTTCTCCAAACATTTTGGTAGGTGTGTTTACAGAAACAAAAATAATATCGGCATCTGATGACGCCACAGCCATATCAGTATGAAAAAACAAATTCTTTCCACGAACTTCCTTTACAACTTCTAACAGACCCGGTTCAAAAATCGGCAGGTCGTCACTGTTCCAGTGGTCAATTCGTTCCTGGTTAATGTCAACAACTGTTATTTTGTGTTCTGGACAATATTTAGCAATCATTGCCATCGTTGGTCCACCTACATAACCCGCTCCTATACAAAGAATATTACTCATTTATTTTGTAGTTTGTAATTATTTTTCAATTCGCTTCAATCTTCAAAAAGTGATGGTGCCAAATCATCAGGTACATTCTGTCCCAGCAACAAAAAATTTGTTGCTGCAATTTGACTCAAGTTGTTGTCATAATCATAGCCAAACGGCTTAAGTCGATATTCTCCTTTATACAAAGGATCATAAATTAAAAACGGCACTGGATTAAGCGAATGTTTTGTACAGATTTCCATTGTGCCATCCTTTTTTGGAATTAGCATTTGTTCAGCATTGCCGTGATCAGCAGTTATAACCAGCAGACCATTTACCTCTTCAATTGCATGAACTATTTTAGCCAATGCTGCATCTGCAATTTCAACTGCATGAACAGCAGCCTGAAAATCCCCTGTGTGTCCTACCATATCCGCATTTGCAATATTTATCAAACCGTATTGATATTCTCCGGAGTTAATAAATTCAACAGCTTTCATGCTGATTTCCTCAGCTTTCATTCCAGGCTGATCTGCAAAAGAAGGAATTTTGTCTGAGGCAATCAAATGATAAATTTCCTTTGACGGGTCCAGCGGCTCACGATATCCCCCATTATAAAAAAAGGTAACGTGTGCAAATTTTTGCGTTTCAGTAAGTCTAAACTGCCTGAGTCCAAGTTCTAAAATGCGCTTGCCGAACGGATTTTCAACCTCGGGAGATCCAGTAAGAAAATTCGGAGGAATCTCATTGTCCTGATCATACTGAGTCATACCTGCAAACAAAACATCTGGACATCTGCAACGTTCAAAGTAAGGAAAATTTTCTGTCAGTATCGCCTTTGAAAATTCAATAGCACGATCTCCTCGAAAATTAGTAAAAAGGAGAGAATGGTGATCTTCTATTCTGCCAACTGCTTCTCCATTGCGAACAATGACAAATCCGGGTATGTCCTGATCAATGACATCGGGATTTTTTTTCCTGAAAAACTCTATTGCATCCCTGATTGATGGGAATATGTTCTCGGATTGTCCCTGAACATGAATCTTCCATCCGATTTCCACTTTTTCCCAATTGTTATCACGATCCATCGTAACCGCTTCACGTCCACCTCCGCTTGCAAAAGCATAATCGATTCCCGGGCTTAGCCCCTTTAATTCCGCAAAAAGCTTTTCAAAAGGTTCAGTAAAATCCAGAGCAGATTGTACTCCAACATCTCGTCCGTCAAGTAAGGCATGAACATAACAGCGTCTTATGCCTGACTTGAAAGCATGACGAATAATTACTTCCGTGTGATCGACGTGGCTGTGAATATTTCCATTTGAAAGTAATCCCAGCAAATGCAGAGGTGTCTCGTGTTCAACACAATTTTGGATAATTCTACTTAACACCGGATTTTCGAAAAACTTACCGGATTGAATTAGATTCTGTATCAATGCTGGTCCTTGCTGCATCACCATTCCTGCACCCATCGTCATGTGACCTACTTCTGAACCACCTAAATCTTTTTCGTTTGGCAAACCAACATATTTGCCGTGTGTCCAAAGCTGTGTGTATGGGCAACCCTTAACCAGACCGCTCATAACTGGTAAATTAGCTCTGTTGATTGCGTTAGTTTCATCGTCAGCACCAATACCCCAACCATCCAAAACCACATGAATCAAAGGGCCACGTCCTGCAAAATGTTGTTGAATTTTTTTAAGCAGCATCGATTACAGACAAGTAAGATTTTTATTCAATCCTAAGTACACATTCCTCCGGTAAATGTTTGCAAAGAAAATTAAATGCTTTCTCTAAATACTCTGTGTCTCTACATTCAAGAGTCAGCTTAACATTATAGTCTGTTTCAGATTTTTTCGGATACGAACCCAGCATCAGTTGCGGGAATTCTTGCATGGTTAAATCAAGAGAAGCTGCTATTTCTCCTTCATCTGCCTTGAGAAATATTTGCTTCAAAACAATTGGAGTAGTCCGGAAACGTTCCTTGATGTGGGAAAAACGAATCTTCAAATACTCCGGAATTCCAGGAAAAACAAAAATATTCCGAAACTGCAACTGGGGACTTCGTCCTTCCGCATATTCAATCAGTTCCGATCCTAACGGAATCATCGCCATTCTATGATGTGCTTTAGTCATTTTAGCACCATGATAATTTCGAATTGCCTTCAAAATTAGAGGTGATTCAAATAGTTCTATATCAAATCCTTTGGCGATAGAAGCAACTGTGATATCGTCATGAGTCGGCCCGATTCCCCCACTTGTAAAAACCCATGTGAATTGCTCCGAAAAATTCCGTGCCTCTCTACCAATAATTTCTGGAATATCAGGTATTGTGAGAATTTTTTGAACATCTACACCAAGAATTCTCAGCTCTTTACACAAATAAGGAGAATTAATATCTGTCACTTTTCCAGAAAGAATTTCGTTACCTATAATGATGATACCCGCAGTTTCCAAAACTTAACTCCAAACTAATCTCTTATTTTACTCGTTTAATAATGTGATAGCCGAATTGAGTTTCGACCACTCCACTTACTTCACCCGGATTCAGATTGAAAACTGCCTGATCAAATTCCGGAACCATTTGTCCCCGAGTGAAACGTCCTAAATTTCCGCCTTTTGGTCCGGAAGGGCCATCGGAATACGTACGGGCTAATTTTGCAAAAACTTTCCCTTTTTTGAGATCTTCTAGTATTTGTTCTGCTAATTTTCTGGCCTCTTTTTTATCTCGTTTTTTGGTAGCACGCAGAGCACCATCAAAAGTTATTAGAATATGCTTGGCAGAAACAATTTCAACTGAAACTCGATGAAAAATTAAATAGCCAAAAGGAGAATCAACTGGATCACTGATTTGTCCTATACCCA
>CAZOTX010000223.1:0-3506 GCA_964582835.1 uncultured Pseudomonadota bacterium
TGTTTAGCTCTATATCCGGGCTGTTTTTAACTTTTTTCTTAATCAGAACATTCACTAGAAACTGGTCCAACTGCTCGATTAGATCATTCCGACGTTGATTTAAACCATCAATTGCACGCTTGACTGCAGCAATTTTAGAATCCGAAACGTTTGGATCCCTAGCAAGATCTTCCTGATGCCATAATTCAAAATTAACCTGATGCTGCATTGATACTAAAGATGGAAAATCAACTGATTTAGCAAAATCTTCTTGGGGCAGAATTTCGTGCCATTGTTCAACCTCCTTCAGTTGCTGTTCCAGAATTTTATTTGTGTCAAAAAAAAATGCCATTCAAACCAATTCTCTAATATTTTTCATCATTTCCTCCAATTCATTTTGAACTGCTTCAACAGTTACACCCTCAAGACACTCCAAATTACATTTTGGGTAGACACATTTATTTTTGCAACCTGGGTCATACTCCAGAGTACGATGCATTGTTTGTTGAGATGGTGTCCAATTTGCTGCCCATGGTCTGCCAAAAATTGTAAGTGTTGGAGTTTTTCCTGCAACAGCAAAATGTCTTGGACCATTGTCATTACCTAGATGCAAATCTACTTTCTTCAAAATAGCATGAGTCTCAGAAAGTGTTGGTACAGGATAGTTTGGAAGAGATTTCTGAATCATCGCTTTCCTAACTGAATCAATAAAGTGCACTTCTCCCGGACCAAAAAGAAATAATATTTTTGCTTTATATGTTTTCACTAGCCAATCTGCAATTTTAGCAAATCTTTCTGCAGGCCACACTTTGTATAGCTGACGAGAAACAGGCGACAAAGAAACTACAAAATCTCTGTTTCTTATACCCATCTTCTCAAAAAGATCATCTGCAAATTTCTGATCTTTTTCTGTTGTAAAAAAATCCAGTCCAAAATCTTCTGCTGAAATTCCAAGAGGTTGTAACAATAGTGATTTATCCTGAGCGGCATAGGTTACTTCTGCAGAAATTTTAACTGTATGGTTATAGGCCCATTTTCTTCCGCGAAAATTAAAACCAATCCGGATTGGCGCTCCAGAAAAACGAGTAAAAAATGCACTCCGTGGGTTTCCAAAAAAATCAATAACTGCATCAAATTTTTGTTGGCGAATATTTTGGAAAAATCTTAATGTTTCAAAGGGTGATCCTGTCTTTCGGAATAGCAGAATTTCATCTAAATACGGGTTTTCCCTCAAAACCTGATCCGACGGAGGCTCTGTTAAAAATGTAAAATGTGCCTCAGGAAAAGACTCACGTAACAACCTGATTGAAGGAGTTGTCATTATTACATCACCAATCCTTCGTAATTGGATCAAAAGAAATTTCACTGAAGCATCACCTTTATTCCATATCGGTCAAATCTTTAAGCCTCTTTTCTGTTGAAGAAATCTCTGTAATTTGTCCGCCAATTTTTTCTCCTACTGTCACAGATTTTGCTTTTGCAATTTCTTCATCATTAATATAGAGCTTCAAATTATCTTTCACGTTTGCATCCAGAACCAGCATGGAGCCTTGACCGAGTTTAAGTATTTCTTCAATTTCCAGCTTGCATTCACCCAAAACAAGACGGGCTGTAACAGGCATTTCCATTAATTTTTGAATTTGCAGACCGGGCTCTTTTTTTGGATTATTCTTTTTCTTTTCTTTGTTGCTCATCTATTTATGTTTGTCGGTAGATTCTCTTGAAACAATTTTAACTCGCAAGTTTACAATAATTTTACTTTAATTATGTTGTAATAAAATATAATATACTTAAACTATATCGCTTAGTCACAACCAGAACAAGTTGATTTAATCTCAAATAACAGGAAAAAGAAATGTCGCCAAAGCAAAAGACAGCTTCTAAAAGGTACGCTAACAGCCGACCCAACAAAAAAAATCTGAAAAAACGCCGAAAGTTAATTCAAGAGAATGTTGAAATTCTCCAGTCTCTTGCTCAGGATTAATGGATTCTCAGGTGAGTTTAGAAACCCTGATCCCTGATCCACTCAAAAAAAAACTGCAACAGGATGGTGTTTCTTTTTCAGAACTTCGTCAATCTAGCTCTGCTTCAGAAAAATTGGTTGAGCAAATCTATCGTAACTGGCGAAACGGATGCCTCCGTATCGAGCGCAACTGGAACAGGATTCAAGAAAAGCCACTAGACATTCCTTACAGTAACAGCGCATGTCTGCTTCCAGATGATCGTCTTTTCCTGGTAAACTCTGCACCGCGACAGCTTTGGAAGATTGCTACGTGGAACGTTAATTCAATTAGGACACGCCTGCCTTTACTTCTGAAATGGATGAAAGAACATAATCCTGATGTTGTCTGCCTTCAGGAAACCAAAGTTGAAGACGCGCAGTTTCCTGTATGGGATATCCAACAAGCTGGATACGAATCTGCCTTTTTTGGGCAAAAATCCTATAACGGCGTTGCGATATTGTCTAAACATCTTATCGAGGATGTGCAACATGGTTTTCGCAATACTTATGACTCGGATAATGCCCGTCTGATTTCGGGTACTGTTTCTGGAGTGAGAGTAGTCAATGTATATGTACCACAAGGACAAACTACAGAATCCGAGAAATTTAAATACAAGCTTCATTTCTTAGCAGAATTAATTCAGGAAATGAAAAACGAAAATTATAAAGATGGACGATTGGCTATTATGGGTGACTTCAATATTGCCCCAAAAGCGGAAGATGTTACTAATCCGGAAGCTATGCTAAACAAAGTAAGCTTTCACCCAGAAGAACACGCACTTCTTGAAAAACTTACAGATCTTGGCTTGTGTGACCTTTTTCGTAAATTTGATACACGATCAGGACAATTTTCCTGGTGGGATTTTAGAACAATGGGTTATGAACGTGATGAAGGAATGCGCATTGACTATATTTTGGGAAATTCTGTTTTGACATCCTCATGCCAAGCATGCATAATCGATAAAGAAGCACGAGAAAAAGAACGGCCTTCCGATCATGCACCGGTAATTGGTGAATTTATTTTTTAACTTTAAAAAATTTTTCTGATAGTGAAATTCCATGAACCGTGCAAATATTTTTAAAATTATAACCATTGCTTGCCTGTTTTTTGCATTATGTACAGGAAATGTTTCTGCCGCACTTCCAGAAGAGCGCCCTGAAGCATTTGCAATGGTAATTGATGTTCCAATTCGTTTTCTTAGTTTAGGTTTAGCGGTAGTTGGAACTGCCTTTTTCATTGTGGCCTTACCATTTGCTCTAAGCTCCGGAAGTACCGGAGATGCTTGGGATGCTCTGGTGGCTGAACCCTTTCAGTTCACATTCACCAGGCCTCTTGGTAAATTTGACGAATGGAAGAGCCCGCGAAACGAATCTGACTCTTCTGAAATGATAACCTCTGAATAGGAGAGAAGATGAAGAAGATTTTATTAACTGTGTTTGCAGCAACTAGTCTGTTTTTATACAGCACGTCATCATTTGCATTTTCCTTAAGTGTGGGAATGCCTATAGGTCATACTATCACAGA
>CAZOTX010000224.1:0-3481 GCA_964582835.1 uncultured Pseudomonadota bacterium
AAATACAACGTCCTCCATCAACTTCCAAACAAGTTCCTGTTACCATATCTGCTTCATTTGAACATAAAAAAAGTGCGGCGTTTGCCATGTCTTGTGGTTGACTCAAACGTCCCCAAGGGATGCTGGAAACAAATTTTTCACGCATTTCAGGTGTATCTTCCCCCATAAAAAGATGCAGCATCCCAGTTTCGCCTGCCACAGGATTTATGGCATTGACACGAATTTTGGATGGTGCTAATTCAATTGCCATGGATTTGGTCGCTGAAATCATTGCTCCTTTAGAAGTGTTGTACCATGCTAGTCCTGGGCGAGGACGCAGACCTGCTGTAGAGGCCACATTCAAAATCACACCTTGCCCCTGTTTTTTCATCAGTGGTACTGTATACTTGGCAGTTAAAAATACAGATTTCACATTGACTGCAAAAATTTGATCAAACTCTTCCTCTGTGACATCCGACATTGGTTTGTTCGGATGAGTCGTACCGGCGTTATTGACTAAAATGTCCAAACGCCCCCATTGTGAAACTGTTTTTTGAATCAATGCTTTCACATCAGAATTATTACTGACATCCGCAACGACTGAAACCGCACGATCACCAATTTTGTCAGAAACCAATTTCGAGGTTTCTCTGTTAATATCCGCTATAACTATTTTTGCTCCTTCTTCTGCAAAACGAGTTGCAATTCCTCGTCCGAATCCTGATCCGGCTCCAGTTACAAGCGCAATTTTATTTTTTAGACGCACATTTATTCTCCGTGGTGAAAGGCAATAGTTTTGGTTATAGAAAATCCGTAAAGTGCTTCAAAGCCTTTTTCGCGACCGTGCCCACTTAACTTGACTCCGCCGAAAGGCAACTCAACGCCACCACCGGCACCATAATTGTTGATGAAGACTTGTCCAGATTTGAGTTTTCTGGCCATCCGGAATTGTCTAGCTCCGTCAATAGTCCAGACTCCTGACACCAAACCAAATGGGGTCCCGTTTGCCAATTCAACTGCTTCGTCTTCATCTTGAAAAGGTATCACTGTCAAAACCGGCCCAAATAATTCTTCTTGAGCAATTGTATGTTCAGGGGGAACATCTCTAATCAACAAGGGCTTTACATAATTTCCTCCGGAAGGTGCATCATCCACAATCAATCCTTCTGCAGTGAAGTTTAATCCGTCAGCTTTTGCTTCATCCAGAAATTTTTCTAAACGTGATTTTTGTTTAGGATTGATGAGAGGTCCGCAATCCAAATCACTGAATGCTGGTCCAGCCCGAAGGGCACAAAATTTTTCGGCAAGTCGTTTTGTCAAATCCTCGTAAATCGACTGCTCCACTAAAACGCGACTTGCTGCAGAACAGGTTTGTCCACAATTTTGAATACTGGCGTTGACCAAAAAAGGCAAAGCTTTACCTAAATTAGCATCCGCAAAAACTACTTGTGGAGATTTTCCACCAAGTTCTAATGTCACAGGAATAGCCTTTTTTGCGGCGGATTGTTGCACCAATGTCCCAACTTTTGGAGAACCGGTGAATGAAAAATGGTTTATTCCTGAATGATTAAGTATTTCTTTTCCAGCTTCCTCTCCGAGTCCCGGAACAATGTTGAAAACTCCGGGGGGTAATCCTGCTTGAATTGCTAATTCACCGACCATTAGTGCGGTTTGTGACGCTTCTTCGCCTGGCTTCAGTACGCAGGCATTACCCATAGTCAAAGCACCTCCAATAGTGCGCCCAATAATTTGAAGGGGGTAATTCCATGGGATTATGTGTCCTATTACTCCGTGCGGTTCACGGAGAGTCAACACGGTGTAATTTTCCAGATACGGAATTGTTTCACCGTGGACTTTGTCTGTAGCTCCTCCGTAATATTCAAAATATCTTGCACATGCTTTTACATCTACACGAGCCTGACGTATAGGTTTTCCAACATCTCGTGCTTCCATTTCAGTTAGTTCATCTTCATTCTCCAAAATCAGGCTACTTAGCTTTTGCAGCAAGCGCCCTCGCTCCGCTGGAATCGTTTTTCCCCATCTACCTTCCATTGCGTTTTGGGCCGATTTAACTGCAAGGTCAATGTCCGCTGCTGACCCCCTTGCAATTCGTCCAAACTCGCAGCCATCACTCGGGTCTATTACAGGCAATGTTTCTCCTGAATCCGGAGTTTTCCATTTTCCTTCAATGAGAATTTTTCCTTCAAATTTTTGCATAATTCCTACTCAAATTATTAATTGTTCATCTGCCGCATCGCTTCAAGGCGGGCAATCAAACTTGAAGTATCCCAGCGACTCCCACCGATTGCCTGCACTTCGGAATAAAACTGATCAACCAAGGCTGTTACTGGCAAATGTGCTTTGTTCGCACGGGCTTCCTCTAAAGCAATTCCCAAATCTTTCCGCATCCAATCCACTGCAAAACCGTAGTCGAATTTTTCTTCGTTCATGGTTTTATAACGGTTTTCCATTTGCCAGGACTGGGCTGCACCTTTTGAAATAGTTTCAATCACTGCATTAACATCCAGGCCAACTGATTTGGCAAAATGTATACCCTCTGCCAGGCCCTGCACAAGTCCTGCGATGCAAATTTGATTCACCATTTTAGTCAATTGTCCGTAGCCCACAGGACCCAATAGTTTGACCTTTTTTGCATAATTCTGAATCAGTGGTTCTGCTTGATCAAAACTGTCCTGGTCGCCACCCACCATTACGGTCAAAACACCATTTTCTGCCCCGGCCTGTCCTCCGGAAACAGGAGCATCAAGGAATGCACATTCCTTCAGCTTGGCTGCATCAGCCAAATCACGTGCTATTTTAGCTGAAGCAGTAGTGTGATCCACAAAAACGGTTCCGGAACTCATACCTGTAAATGCACCGTCAGTCCCAATAGTTACGGAACGCAAGTCATCATCGTTGCCCACACATGCAAAAACGAAAGCTGCATCCTTTGATGCTTCCGCTGGAGTAAGTGCTAGTTTCCCACCATATTCCTCGACCCACTTTTCTGCTTTAACAGTGGTGCGGTTGTAAACGGTGACTTCGTTTCCGGCCTTGGCTAGAAATCCGGCCATGGGATAGCCCATCACACCGAGTCCTATAAACGCTGTTTTTTCTGACATTTTTAGTTTGTTGGTTATTGTTTATGGTTATTTTGCATTATTAAAATACTCTGTCCAATTGTTAGCACTTAGTTTAGTTTGTGTGATCTTTTTTACAAGTCTGATATACACTTCATTTTGATTTGTCAAAGAATTTCACTGTTTTATCTGGACTTTTAGTACCATATTTTCTTAGTCTAATAAATTGAGATATTTGAAAAATATACTGTCAATGTAGTGATGTTCTCAATCTTAAAATTTTTAAGCACAAAATGGCTGAGCAGGATACGGTTGCTTTAATTGTTGCCGCAGGTAAGGGAGCACGTATGGGAGCGAATCACAATAAATTGCTTCTTCCTTTAGGAACACGTACAATACTTGAGATCGGCCTTGAAACATTT
>CAZOTX010000225.1:0-3473 GCA_964582835.1 uncultured Pseudomonadota bacterium
TTCTTACCCGTCCAGCCAGCGATACAAGAGTTATCTCGTCCAGTGATTGATCTAAGACAACCTTTGAATAAGCCTTGGGTAATCGAGCTTCCTCTTTATTCTGAACTAAATAAAGCGATGAAAGATATTGCTAAATTAAATACAGAAATCGACTTCAGTTATATTTCACAAAAGCTGAAATCAGCTTCATCAGGTAAGCTTGTGTTTCGGATAAGGATAGGGTTTTTTGAAACAAAAAAAGAGGCAGGCGGAATGATTTACAAACTAAGAAAGAAATTTCCCCATTTAAAAAGATTAAGGCGCGTACGTTTGTGAAATATGCTTATGTGAAGTCTTGTAGTGAAGCAGTGTAGAATAAAATTAACTTTTAAAATGATATTTTATCGATCAGTTTTTGCATCAAATTGGCTTTGTTGCCATTCTAGCGAGAGTCTTTGAGCCTCTGCAATTTGGGAGCGGGTCATACGTTTTTTAACATCGTTTTTAATTTCTCTAGCATTCTCGTTACCTAGTGCCGCCGCTAGGTTAGACCATTTGTAAGCTAAAACAAAATTTTCAGGAATGCCTTCACCAGAGGCATACATAACAGCGAGATTGAGTTGTGCTTTAGTGTCCCCCTGTAGGGCAGCTTTTTTGTACCAAAAAACAGTCTGTGTAGAATCTTCATTTACTCCAGTACCGTATTTATACATAACAGCGAGATTGAGTTGTGCTGTAGTGTCTCCCTGTTGAGCAGCTTTTTTGTACCAGTAAACTGCCTTGGCATAGTTTTCATCAGTTCCTTTCCCATATTCATAAAGCTGGCCAAGATTCAACTGTGCATTAGCGTCTCCCTTCTCAGCAACTTTTTTGTACCAAAAAAAGGACTGAGAATAATCCTCCGCGGCAACTTTTCCATTTTGATAGATTCTACCAAGTTTTAGTTGTGCTTTTGATTCACCATTTTTGGCAGCTCTCTTATACAGACTGATCGCCTTAGGGTAGTTTTGTTCCACACCTTTACCGTTTTCGTACATCCACCCCAGTCTGGTTTGCGCCTCTGATAGCCCTTGCCTAGCTGCACTTTTGTACCAATGTACTGCACTAGTATAATCTTGACTTGTGCCCTTTCCGAACTCATACATTATTCCTACGTTTAACTGAGCGTGTGCTTCACCCTGTTGGGCAACTTTTTTGTACCAGTAAAATGATTGTGTGTAATCTTCTACAGTACCATTACCGTTTTTGTAGATAATCCCTAGTTTCAATTGTGCTCGTGTATTACCCTGCTCAGCAGATTTTTTGTACCAAAAAATTGCTTCTTTAAGATCATTTTCAATTCCTTTCCCGTTTTCATACATCCAAGCAAGACTGGCCTGTGCCTCTGGATTTCCTCCTACCGAAGATTTCTTGTACCATGTAACTGCTTGAGTATAATCCTGCTCTACTCCTTTACCGAATTGGAACATGAATCCAAGATTTAACTGTGCTTCGGTATCTCCCAACTCGGCAGCTTTTTTGTACCAGTAAAACACTTGTGTATTATCCTTGGAAACGCCCTTTCCAAATTTGTAAAAAAGGGCAAGACTTAACTGAGCTTTTACGTAGTCCTGATCTGCGGCTTTTTGATACCACGAGATTGCCTCAGTAAAATTTTGTTTTACACCTTTTCCGTATTCGTACATCAGGCCTAGATTGGCTTGGGCTTCTGCGTATCCCTTATCAGCAGATTTGTTAAACCAGTAAACTGCTTGTGTATAATTTTCCTCTACACCCCTTCCATATTTGTACATAAGACCCAGATTGAATTGTGCTTCTGCCTGTTCCTGTTCAGCAGCTTTTATATACCAGTATACTGCCTTTTCATAGTTAATTTTGATGCCTTTCCCGTTTGCATACATAAGACCCAGATTCAACTGTCCTTCAGCCTGCCCTTTTAAAGCAGCTTTTTGATATAATGAAAAAGCTTGTTGATAGTCCTGAGCCACTCCTTTTCCGTTTTCATACAACCATCCAAGGTTGGTTTGTGCAGCAGAGTGACCTGTTTTTACTGCCTTTTTAAGCCAGAAAGCCGCCTTAATATAGTCTTTTTCAACACCCTCACCGTTTCTATAAACAACTCCGAGATTTAACTGTGCATGTGCATATCCTTGTAAAGCAGCTTTCTCAAACCAGAAGATAGCTTGAGATTGATCCATGTCTACCCCAAGGCCTTTTTTGTACATAATACCCAGATTTAATTGTCCTTCAGCCCGGCCTTGATTTGCGGATTTTTCATACCAAGAAACGGCCTGGGTATTATCAATATCAACACCTTTCCCGTTTTCATACATCCAACCCAGATTTGTCTGTGCACCGGAATGATTCTGTTCTGCAGCTTTTTTGTACCAGATTATTGCTTTGACAAGATCCTTTTCCACACCTTCACCGTTTTCGTACATCCATCCAAGGGCATACTGAGCATTTACATTATCCTGTTCTGCGGATTTTTTGTACCAGTAAGCAGCCTGTACATTGTCTTCTTTTAATCCTTTTCCAAAGTCGAACAAGTTTCCAATGTTGAACTGTGCTGCGGCGTCTCCTTGTGCAGCAAGAGGTCCCCATGCTCTAATAGCTGCGGGAAAGTCTCCTCTCATATGAGCTTCATATCCTTTTTGAAAATTTCCTGCTGCAAACGTAACAATGGGCAAAAAAAGACAAAGAAAAACTATATTAATAATTCGCTTGAGCAAATCAATCATCAAATAACCTTAGAAAGTTGGAACAATATTTCGTGACTAGATTAATTAGAGTTTTAAAAAACTCACTTTATAATTCATTTTATAACAAATTTTGTAGAAATTTTCAAGATTGCTTTTTTCAGTTTTTTTTTGTGATTGAAGACAAACATTTCTCAATGAAAGTTAGTTATTTAAAGATAGAAGTTGAAATACTCTCAGTTAAGGTTATTTTCTAATTTACATCTTTCATTTTAGTTTTACTCCATTTCCCCACTTTGCAATTATATTTCTGTCTCTGTCTAGCCATGTTATATCCCACGGAGCATCTTCTCTGAATTCGCCCACCCATTTTTCACCATCAGGAAAAAAGAAGGTTCCCTCACCGTTCCATGCGCCATCTTTGAACTCTCCAATATACTTTGTCCCATTACGATAAATTAGAGAACCTTTGCCATTGGGTCTACCATTTTCAATTTCTCCTTCATATTTCCCCCCTTCGTCTTCAATACCATTTTCAAACCATTTCCATTTCCCTTTTTCTTTACGGGTAAACAAATTTCCTACCATTATTTTTACAGATATTTCTACTCCTTCATTGTAATTTGTAATCATTTTATTGTTTTTGTCGAATTCAGTAACGTTCCAGGGTTTATTTTCTTTGAATTCGCCCACACTTTTCTTTCCATCAACGGAGGTGAATGTTCCTTGACCATGAAATATACCATCTTTAAAATTACCTTCATATATGTTTCCTGAAGGGTAGGTAAATATTCC
>CAZOTX010000226.1:0-3458 GCA_964582835.1 uncultured Pseudomonadota bacterium
CTACCTTGATTGAATTAGAATTAACTGTTAAAGTATAAAATGTTAGTGGACAAATTTCCATCCCTGAGTCGAGCTTAAAATTCATTAAAATTAGTACATTTGGATAATAAAATGGAGCATAACTTTTTTGTTGTTGGAGAAAACCGTGTATTGTCTTTCATACTGCACAATATTAAATTTATTATTTGGTTTTTTATTTTAATAATTGGAGGATTGTCAGGAGTAATTGCATTTCAATACTACACTGGAATCCAAGTGCAAGAAAAATTTAAGCTACAGATTGATCAAGAAAAAGCTCGTAGCAACAGTCTAATCATAAAATTAAAAAAATCGAGTCAACAGGATAGTGACTGGGAAAAAAAAGTCTTTTCCCAATCTTCAAAGCAGAAGAAATTGAGTGAACAGCAAAAATCTCTTATAAACCAACAAAGTAAAGAGATCTCAGAAATGAAATCAATTCTTGAACAACGTGAACAAGTAGTTCAACAGTTTCAGCTTGAAAAATCTTCTACTCAAGTTCAGATTAACAATCTACAGCTTAAGGTTAGCTCTTTACAACAGCAGCTTCTCAGTGCACAGGCATCATTAAATGAGTCAAAAAATGAAAATGAAAAAGTCCTAGGTAAAATTTCTGAGATGGAAAAAGAAATTAGTAAACTTGAAAAAAATAAAAAAAGTAAACGAAAAACTACTACTAAAGTCAAGAGGACAAAAAAACAAAAAGCACAGACAAATAAAAAACCAGTCTTAACTGTAGAAAAGCTAAAAATAACTGTAAATGGTACTAAGGTTAGTGTCAGTTATAACCTTACAAATCAGACAAAAAAACTACAATTGGGACGAACTGGAATGTTTCTTTCCTCAAAGAAAAATCTCAAAAATAAAGTGCCCTTTCGCAGGCAAACCTCTATTCCATTTAAAATCAAACGATATAGGGTCATATCAAGGAAATTCACTAAAGTTAAGCCTGGTACCTTTATCAGAATTTTGATTTGGAACAAAAAAAACGAATTGATGTATGATAAAGCATTTCCAACCCAATCGTAGCTAAAACTACATTCTGTTTCACTTTCCAAATGTTTCCTCTTTTAAATCTTGAAAGTATCAGTAAGCGTTTTGGTTATCGCTTCATACTTAAAAACATAAGTTTCTCCATTGAGTCAAGCGAATATGTATTATTGATTGGAAATAATGGTGCAGGTAAATCCACTTTGCTTCGTATTATCAGTGCGCTGATGAATCCCACTTTCGGAACAATTTCCTTCCGTGGAAAAAACCAAAAAGAGAACTTGAAAGAATGGCTGAGAATAATGGGTAGTATGACACATGAAAACAGACTATATGGAAACCTTAGTTCAATCGAAAACTTACGACTATTTGGTACTCTTTATGGAATTGAGGAACTTAAAAATAAAATTGACCAAATTTTAGAAAAAATAAAACTGACCCATGTTGCTAAACTCCCCGTTTGTAATTTCAGCAGTGGAATGACAAAGCGTTTAATGATTGGTCGGATGATGTTATGTCAGCCAAAAATAATCATCCTTGATGAACCCTACACAGAACTTGACCTGCATTCACTTCGATGGTTCCAAAATTATCTTCATGATTTTAACCAGAAAGGGGGAACAGTACTGATGGTCACCCATCAACTTGAGCTCGGATTGGAGCATGCATCACGTGTTCTCGTTTTAGGTCAACAAAGAATCAAGCATGATATTTCAGCTGAAGAATTAAATGTGGACCAGTGTAATACATTGCTGGAAAAATAATGCTTTTTAACACATATATCCGCAGTCAAATTGAGTTGGAACAAATCCAACAATCTTCAGTTAATGAAGTTATTTTAGAACACAAATCACTTAGCAGACTTGGTAAGCTTGACACAAAAACTTTAATCACACTTTTAGATGCTGCTCTTAGTGCCGGAATGTCACCTGTATTACAGTGGGACATACTCAGCACAGAACAAACCTTCCAACACAGCATTTCGTTGTTGAATAGTCTGCCCTTAGCCAAGTTTTACGCAATTCGCGTTCAGGATCATGGAGCTGCAGAATGGTTCCGGCAGGAAAACCCCGAAATTCCAATTCATTTGATTGTAGAAACCGGGAACCAAAATTTAAAAGGACTTCAACGTTGGACCGAATACTTTGGGGGACAGTTGCAGAGACTGGTTCTTTCAACTGAGCTGCCAAAATCTAAATTAAAGGAGTATAGTAAATTCTTGAAAGTTCCTTGCGAAATTTTAGCCGTAGGTCGAATACTTTTGTTTTATTCTCCGCGTAAACTATTAAATTTATACAGTAAAATAAAAACTGATTCATACTTTTTGGAAAAAAATTTGCTCCCCAATGATCAACCCCAAAGAATATTTCCATCCATCGAAAATCAACACGGTACCTTCATGTTCCATCATCGAGATTTGTTCCTATTGGATTTACTTCCAGAAATAGAGAATACTGGGTTGAGCGTTTTAAGACTAGACCTAAGGCATTTAGATTTTTCAGGTGAATGGATAAAGAAAATTAGCGGCTTGATAAATTCATTTGACAAAAAAAAAGTCAAGGTCTTAAAATCCAAATGGCCTTCCAAAATTACGCATGGCTTCTTTAGGGCAAACAGAACTGACCTGGCAATTGAACGTATAAAAAATCCTCACCTCAGGGATCATGGAGAAACTTTGGCCGGATATGTGATTGAAGCTATAAAAGAAGAGCACATGATTATACTGGCCCGTAAATCTTTCCGGCGTGGAGCTCCTTTGATAGGAATTACACCTGAAGGGCGGGAATGTAAAATATCAACGGACACCATACATACAACTGACGGGCGACCTGCTGAAGTAATAATTTCTGGTAAGTTATATCAAATACCACATGTAAAATATGTAATTCCACAAACCTTGATTTACAGTCGTTCTGAGTAATTTTACAATGTAAAATTGCTAAATACCTTAGGATTTAGTAACTCGTTTTTATTTTTCTAATATAATAATTAAAATGAAAAGCTAATCTTTTTTAAAATTATACTATTCATTTTCAGTATACTAATTATGCAAGTTTTCAATTTCCATAACAAAACTACAAAAATTCCAAGTTCTGTAGTAACACTTGGAAATTTTGATGGTGTTCATCTTGGTCACCGTTCCTTGGTCATTGCTACAGTCCAGGAAGCACAAACTCGTGGATGCACTAGCTCCATAGTGACTTTTGATCCACATCCACAGGAAATAATTCATTCTCAACATTCTGTATTTCGTATTTGCACATCATTACATCAACTCAGTTTACTAGAAGAGTTAGGAATTGATGACGTACATGTAATTCCTTTTACAAGGGAATTATCAGAACTGAGTCCTGAAAAATTTGCATTACAATTTTTGATTAAGCGTTTTGATCTTAAAAAACTCGTCATAGGATACGATTTCCGTTTTGGAAAACACCGTGCTGGAGACT
>CAZOTX010000227.1:0-3458 GCA_964582835.1 uncultured Pseudomonadota bacterium
ATTCTTTGGCAGTCAATTTGAGTCCTTCCAGATATTCGAGTACAGCAAATTCAGACACATCCTGATTGAGTAATTTTTCGGTACCTTCGTACATTGCAACTATCAATGTTTGATGTTGATTGTCTCCTAAGGCAAAGCGCATTGGTATTGTTCCTTTTTCAAAATGTTGGCGAAAACTGCGAATATTTTCAAATGAAAGCTTTTGATTTCCTGGTACAGAAGAAAGAGAATTATTCATTTTCTCTGAAAAATTTTGTGGAATAGCTGAACTAGATTGAATTACATTCATTATTTTGAAATGATTGGTAGTGGATTGGACAATTTTAATTTACAAAATAGTGTGATGCAAGCATCATGAAATTTTAATTAATTGCTATAAGGTTAATGAAAAATCCCAAAAAAATTCTGGTAATTCGTTTTAGTGCACTAGGCGATTTGGTTCTCACCTCACCAATATATCGAGAATTAAAGCGTATTTATCCTGATTCTGAAATTTCACTGCTAACTTCATCAGTTCAAGGTCCTGTACTAAAAAACAACCCTTACATTGATAAAGTACTTTGGTATAGTAAAAATGTATCAGGATTGCTACTGAAAAAATTGATACAAAAATTATACAGTGAAAAATATGATCTGATTTACGATGCTCATCGTTCTATGAAAAGTATCTGGATTGTATGGAATCTGTCAGGATTTGGATTTTTTAAATATCCTCAAGTATGGTCCGTCAACAAGCGTAGTTTGAGACGTATTTTGCTTATTCGTCTGAAAATAAATTTTCTAAAAAAAACATCTTCTCAACGTCAGCATTTGCTTGGTCCTTTGCAGAGACACACAAAGCTTCTGTTAAATAATCAGACTGAACTGTTTCCAGATAAAAGTGCTGTTTTGCTAATTCAAAATTTTCTAAAAAAAAACAACCTTCTTCCCAAAAAATTTATTGCTATAGGACCTTCTGCGTCCTATTCTTTGAAATGCTGGCCACTTGTATATTACAATGAAGTGATTTCCAGTTTACTTGAGCAAGGTTGGTCTATAGTTTTGGTAGGAGGAGTAGATGAAAAAGAAACTAAACTAATTGAAAAAGAATTTTTTGGCAAAGTCCAAAGCGTTGCAGGTCAGTTCTCCCCACTTGAAACTGCTGAATTATTAAAGTATGCCTATACTGTTGTAACTAATGATACTTCTGTTGGGCATCTGGCGGAGTCTATGGGGACACCTGTTATAGTTTTATTTGGAGCAACTGTAAGAGAGTTTGGCTACGCTCCTTTTTTGGAGGAAAGTAAATTACTTGAAACAAAGGAAGTTCTAGATTGCCGTCCATGTTCCCGCGATGGTCGTGGGAAATGCAATAATTCGGACTATTTACGCTGTTTGACCTCAGTCACTCCAGAAATGGTTTTGTCTTTAATTCAGAAACCTAAAACTAAAAATACATAATTAAGATTGGCCCTTAAGCAAATTTTCCAGTATTTTGGTTATTTCTAAGTAGATTCTGTTTGATCTTTTTCTTGAGTAAACTTTGTATTGACCTCCTGTAGATCCAGTCGCCCAGCGTCAGCCATTTCACGCATAGATTGCACAAATAATCTGCGGGCGGCACGGATTTCGTCTGAATCAGGGGATTTAGTTTTTAGAGAAGAAACAAGGGCGGGGCGGCTTTTTTCTGGGAAACACATGATTGTAGCTTCTTTTATTTTTGATGTAGTTCCAGAAATTGCAGTGATAACTTCATCAGGTTGTAATTTTCGTACAACTTCCAATAAAATATCTTTTGGGACTACAGGAATTGACTCAAAAATAAAACAATGACTTTCAATGTTTTCACTGAGTTTAATGTCAGACGTTCTCAAGCCATTAATCAGTTCTTGCCGTGTTGTATTGTCCAAATCACCCAGTACATCTGCAATGAACTTTATTCCATCAACTCCAACTGTTCCATCGTCAGGTACATGTCTAGCTTTTTCCGCAAGATTGTAACCAATTTTCTCTACCAATTCAAGAGGAAGTTCGTTCAGTTGCCCTAGTTCCAATGCCACTTTTGTTCGCTCGTCTTTTGGTAAATCACGTAATAATTCAGCTGCTTCATCACTGTCCAAACGCCCAAATATAAAGGCTTTAATTTTTGCAGGTTCGTCTTTAACCAGAAAGCCGATTTGTGATGTACTAAGTTGATCCATGAAACTGAAAGGATTTGTTTTGTTTTGTTCGGGATCGGTTAACTGTTTTGTAAGGAAAAATTTCTGTATGTCTTTTAACATTTCATTTTCTTCTTCAGGTGAAGAACTAGTTTCTTCTGCTAATTTTTCCAGATCCAAATAAGTATTTTGTGGAATTGTACCTGTGAAAATTTTTCTTGATGTGTTCATTCCAAGTGAGGCAATCAACTGTGTCAACATGTCCATCGATTGTTTATCCCTTGACATTTCTTGAACTAATTCTTGTTTCCAGTCATCACGACCAATTAACTGTTTAATAATTTCTTGCATGAGTCGTTCATTGTCTGCAACAATAGCATTATTATTTAATTGATTTTTATGTTTCCCATTACCATTTAGAAAATTAGCATTGGTATCCGCAATTGAGTCGAAACTTTGATTAGGAGAAGAAGGTAATTGAGGTGTTTCAGATTGGGGCGGCATTAGGGCAGGAAAACCTGCATGTTCCGTAGATAATTCTTTGAATTTTCTTATTTTCCAAAGAACCCAGAAAAACAAAAGTATGAGAATTAATAACATTCCGGCAAGAAATTTTTCAATGTCGCTCATTCTAAGCCAAAAAGGATCTTCTTCCAGTGATTGCCCGTCTTCTTCACTAGGCAAGTCAAGATTCTTTAATGCCACGTCTTTATCTTCTAGGCCATTTTCTGAGATCGGTTTTGTCATTTGATCAGGCAATTCTGCTGAAGAAGGATCACCTATTTGCACAGGAAATGGATCACTAGGCACAATTGGCACAAAAATTAGTTCGTCTCCGCGTTCATAATCAAGTCCACTGAGGATAGGAACAATTTCACTAATGTAAGTACTCACCGACGGAGAAACTTCTTTGTGCATCACCAAATCTACACGCATCCGTTTGATTACCCAATATTTGGCTCCTTTTGTACTGACAGGATCATTGAGTTGTCCGAACCCTGGTAGAGTATCAATTGACAAACCATCTATCTTGGAACGTTCCTCACCAAAGAGTTTTACACGCAGAACGTAATCTTTCTTATCAAGGTAATATTTGAGACCATTGTGTATTGCCTCTTCAATTTCAAACTGTCGAACACTAAGTGATTTGAATTGTTCTTGTGCATTTAGTAAAAAAGATGGGGAGATCAAAAATAAAATTATAGATGATACTAAAATAGATTTAAAAATCTTCTTCAGTATAATTAATTTAAGCATTTGTTTACTTAAAAAAATTTTTGTTCCCATTGTTACCTTGACAAACGCATGAGATATTTTTTC